>JBGMRM010000009.1:0-12679 GCA_048061415.1 Gammaproteobacteria bacterium
CGGGCCATTTAATCCAGCTATGCCGTGGCCAGAATTCTCCGGCATTGTGTGCGACAGGTAGCACCACATACCCGGTCTTTTCGGAAACGATCGCGCCCCCAGCCTTGAATGGTTTACGTTGCAGTGGCGGGACGCGTGTGCCTTCTGGAAACAACATTAAAATGCGCCCCTGATCCATGCGCTGTTTACTTTCCGTAATCAATTGATTGATTGCCTTGAGCCCAGTACCGCGATTTAACGCAATTGCGTTCATTGCCTTCAATGCCCAGCCAAACAGCGGGATCCAGGTAAGTTCACGCTTCACTACCCAGATCATCGGATCGAAGAACTTTTGTAGAGCGATCGTCTCCCAGGTCGAGCTGTGTTTGCTCATGATAATAAACCCGTGCTCGGGAATATTTTCCCGTCCCTCGACCCGGTACCTCAGGCCGCAGAAAATGCCCAGCAGGCCAAGCGTATAATTGATCCACAGCTTGACCAGGAATATACGCACTATTAAAGGAGCGAAAAATAGCAGTGAGACCAGGAGCGCAATCACCAGGGTAAACGGTAAGAATCCAATCCAGAACAGGGTCGAGCGAATGCCCAACCAGAACCGGTAAAGTGCGCTAACTCGCATTTTTCCTCAGGGTATCACGTACAAAATGGGCGAGATCATCGTAAATCGGCACCTCGACGGCTTCGGGATAATTCTGCATCACCTGCTCCCCTTTTCCGGTTCGTACCAGTACAGGCCGCGCATTGGCCATCCGGGCCGCCTGGATATCGGAAATACTATCGCCGACAAATGGGGTCGCCGACAGCTTGATATCAAACTGGCACGCTATCTGAATTAACAGACCAGGTTTGGGTTTACGGCACACGCAATTTGCTTCGGGACCATGGGGGCAGTAAAAAATACCATCGACCTTAGCCCCGCGGGCGTAAAGCATTCGTTCCATCTTGTCGTGTATCTGTTGTAATGTTGCTTCGCTATACAAACCGCGCGCCAGGCCAGACTGATTACTCGCGACGGTAACCAGGTATCCGGCCTTTTTCAGCCGGGAGATAGCCTCCAGGCTTCCGGCAATCGGTATCCACTCGTCGGCGGATTTGATATAGCTATCAGAATCCTGATTGATTACTCCGTCTCGATCGATGATGACCATTCGGGACATTTAGCACTCCTGGAAATATGAACCACTGAACAGGTTCATGACTGAATTCTCGAAAAATCAGCCACGCTTAGAAAGCATTGCATTAACTGGTCGAGCAGTGCAAGCCGGTTATTTTTAACCGGCTCGTCGTCTACCATCACCATCACTTCGTCGAAAAACCGATCGACTGCCGGCCTCAAATTCGCCAGTTGATCGAGACCATCGAGATAAAGACCTTCTGAGAATAACCGTTCGGCCTCAGCCTGCAAATTGCCCAACTGCTGGTACAGTTCTTTCTCTGCTGCCAACTGTAACTTCGATACATCGACCTCTATCCCGGCCGATAGTTTATTTTTTTTCAGCATATTTGCGATGCGTTTATTGGCCGCCGCAAGCGCTATCGCCGCCGCGTTATTCTGAAACTGACTCAGCGCCTGTACTTTGCGATCGCAATCGTATAGCAGGGTTGGGCGGCTATAGATCACCGCATCTACGATATCAAAACGGATACCCCGATCCTGATAATAAGCCCTGAGGCGGTCGAAGATATATTCGATCACCTCTGCGACCACGGGGCCGGCATCGATTTTTTGCGCGAGCCGATCGACCGTCCTGACACACAACCATTCGAGGTCCAGTGGCAGGGAATTCTCGATCAGAATGCGAACGATACCCAGCGCTGCCCGCCGTAGCGCAAAGGGGTCTTTCACACCGCTGGGTTTTTGCCCGGTCGCAAAGATACCGAGCAGGCTATCCAGGCGATCTGCCAGCGCGAGGCATTGCGCTTCTTTGCCAGAGGGTAGTTCATCACCGGAAAATTTTGGCCAGTAGTGCTGCTCGATAGCCTCACTCACTTCCTCGGGCTCCTGATCATCGATTGCATAATAGCGGCCCATAACCCCCTGCAATTTCGGAAATTCACCGACCATATCGCTCGTCAGGTCACATTTACACAATTGCGCTGCCCTGCTAACCAGCGTTTCATCGGCGCCTAGCCGCTGTGCGATATCTACCGCCAGGCCATCGATGCGGTCGGTCTTGTCGCCGATACTCCCCAACTGCTCGTGGAATACGACATCGTCGAGGCGTGAGCGCAGGCTCGCCAGTGATTGCTTTCGATCCTGTTGATAAAAAAACCGCGCGTCCGAAAAACGCGGGCGTATCACTCGTTCATTGCCTCGGGCGACTACCTCGGGCCTCTTGCTGTCGATATTCGCGATAACGATAAAGTGAGGCAATAACCGGCCATCCTGGTCGAATAACGCAAAGCACTTTTGGTTATCCTGCATCGTCATTACCAGTACCTGTTGCGGAAGATCGAGAAATTCTTCGTCGAATTCGCCACATATAGCGACCGGATATTCGACCAGCGCGGTCACTTCTTCGAGCAGCGCCTCGTCAATCCGGGCGCTACCACCGAACCGCGCGGCATGATGTTCCACCAGGGACCGGATGCTTGATTTTCGATCTTCGAAGTTCGCGACCACCATCCCCTGCGAACGTAGAAGCGCCTCATATTCACCCGCATTGGGTATTTCAATTTTGCCCGGCGCATGAAAGCGATGCCCGTAGCTATAACGCCCGGAAGATTTTCCCAGTATCTCCGCCTCAACCAGTTCGGAGCCTATCATCAGTACCAGCCATTTCACCGGCCGCACAAATTCCTCATCCCCGCTTCCCCAGCGCATACGTTTGGCGACTGGAAGTTTTGCCAATGCACCTGTGACCAGTCCGGGCAGCACCGCCGCCAGGCTGCGGCCAGCTTCGGTTTTCTGGAAATACATCCACGCGCCTTTTTCAGTCTCCCTTTGCACCAGTTGATCCACGCCAACCCCGCAGGCACTGGCAAACCCCTGCGTGGCCCGGGACGGGTTACCATCGGCATCGTAGGCGGCCGCCAGCGCCGGACCGCGTTTTTCGATCGATCGATCTGCCTGTTGTAGCGGCACATCGTGCAGTAACAGCGCGAGCCGGCGAGGCGTCGCAAAAATCTGTACCGAGGCTGGATTCAGGCCAATATCTTGCAGAGACCCGGCTACCAGGTCGGCAAAGGCCTGCGACAGTGTTTTCAGTGATTTGGGTGGAAGCTCTTCGGTACCCAGTTCGATCAAACACGTATCGGATGGCTGGCTACCCACCGTCAGGCCCCCCCGACAACAACGGAAACCCGAGCGCTTCGCGTGATTCGAAATAAGCCTGTGCGACCGCACGCGACAGTGTCCTGACACGCAGAATATAGCGCTGGCGTTCGGTGACGGATATAGCGTGGCGCGCATCGAGCAGATTAAAGGCGTGCGATGCCTTCATTACCTGTTCGTAGGCGGGCAAGGATAATCGATGTTCGATTAGCATCTGGCACTGCTTTTCGCATACCTCGAACCAGCGAAGCAAAGCGTTGGTGTCAGCCAGCTCAAAATTGTACCGCGATTGCTCCACCTCGTTTTGATGGTAAATGTCGCCGTAGCTTACAATACCCTGTGGCGACGCTGTCCAGACCAGGTCATAAATACTGTCGACGCCTTGCATATACATCGCCAGGCGTTCGATGCCATAGGTGATTTCACCCGAAACCGGACGGCACTCGAGACCGCCTACCTGCTGGAAATAAGTAAACTGGGTGACTTCCATGCCATTGAGCCACACTTCCCAGCCAAGACCCCAGGCGCCGAGCGTCGGCGACTCCCAGTCATCCTCGACGAAACGGATATCGTGTACCAGTGTGTCGAAACCCAGCTTTTCCAGGGAGCCGAGATACAGTTCCTGAAAATTGTCCGGTGAGGGTTTGAGCAGGACCTGGAACTGAAAATAATGTTGCAAACGGTTAGGATTATCGCCGTATCGTCCATCGGTCGGTCGGCGACTCGGCTGCACGTAAGCGCTACGCCAGGGCTCAGGACCAATCGCGCGTAAAAATGTCGCGGGATGAAAGGTGCCGGCGCCGACTTCCATATCCAGCGGTTGCATCATCACACAACCCTGTTCGGACCAGTAGTTTTGCAATGTTTGAATGATACCCTGAAAGGTACTGGATTCGGCCGTCGGCTGATCGCTCATTAAAATTAGAACAGAAAAAATTCGCGTGATTATAACCAACTGATCCTGATTCCACATGTATTTTAAGCACAAATTATTCTGCCGCCCGGTACAGTTGTGTTCTCCATGCAAGTAGGTAATGATGCGGGATTGATATTTCCTGCTGGGCTTTATGATTTTTCATTTCAAGCAATGGCTGAGCTGCCTGAAGCAATACCTCCTGATATGCCTGTTCATTTCCGGCCCCGAGCGTTTATCCTACAGTTTGCACTGCATCCTGTTTAGCCTGCTGGCTTATAGCCTGCTCGGCTTTTCACTGGTGGATGAACAACGCAGTTACGCCATTGCGCTTGCGCAGATTTTTCTGGAGCTGGGACTCCTCGCGCTGGTGGCGCATGTCGGCCTGAAGTGGAAAAAAAAGCAGTCGCGATTCCACCAGACCTTTTCCGCCCTGGTGGGTGTTAACCTGGTCATCAGTGCCGTTAGTATTCCGGTGTACCAGGTATTAAGCCAGAATATTGGCGCTGGTGGTGGAATAGACCAGGCAGTTTTGAACGCGACGCTGCTGGTCGTATTCTGGAACCTGGCCGTGTTGTCGCTCATTTTCAAACGGGCCTTCGAAATCAATACGGTACTGGCGGCAATGATATCTTTCAATTATTTTCTGCTTTACCAGTTTATTATCGTCTGGTTCCTTTAAAGGCTTTCGGCAACATGAAAATCTATATTCTTGGTGTATGTGGTACTTTCATGGCGGGCATCGCGCTACTCGCGCGTGAACTGGGTTTCGAGGTAGAAGGATCCGACGCCCAGGTTTATCCACCGATGAGCACCCAGCTGAGCGAGGCCGGAATTTTACTGCACGAAGGCTACCAGGCCGAGAGTCTGCCGGAAGATATTGACGTATTTATCATCGGTAATGCCATCACTCGTGGCAACGCGCAGTTCGAACAAATTCTGAATCAGAATTTACGCTATATTTCGGGGCCGCAATGGCTTTACGAGCAGGTTCTCAGGGACCGATGGGTTCTCGCCGTGGCAGGCACTCACGGCAAAACCACAGGCAGTAGCATGCTGGCCTGGATACTGCACCACAGCGGTATCGATGCGGGTTATCTGATCGGTGGGGTGAGTCGCGATTTTTCACGCTCTGCACACCTGGGAGAGGCCCCGTTTTTCGTGATCGAGGCCGACGAGTACGACACCGCATTGTTCGATAAGCGTTCGAAGTTCATTCACTATCACCCGCGCACACTGGTTCTCAACAACCTCGAATTCGACCACGCCGATATCTTCGAAGACCTGGCGGCGATCAAACGCCAGTTCCACCACCTGGTGCGTACCCTGCCGGGCAACGCACTGGTGATTCACAATGATGACGATGTTGCCCTCGAAGACGTACTGGCCCAGGGTTGCTGGAGCGAACGCCTGAGTTTTGCGACTGAAAACGATGATGCCGATTTCCTCCTCGATGAAAATTTTGATCTTTGCCAGCGCAAGACCGGTAAAACCTGTCACCTCGATCTATCTCAACCTGGGCTGTTCAACGCCATGAATGCCTGCGCCGCGGCCCTGGCGGCCAGGCACGCGGGGATACCCCTGCAAAAGTCAGTTGAGGCACTACGGCAGTTCAGCGGTGTCAAAAGAAGGCAGGAGATGATCGCGGAAATCGACGGCGTATGTATAATCGATGACTTCGCCCATCACCCCACCGCAATCGAGCTCACCTTGCAGGCGCTCAGACCCGGGACTTCGGGTCGGCTGTATGCGGTAATCGAATTGCGCTCCAATACGATGAAAATGGGTGTCCACGCGAATCGTTTCGAGCAGTCGCTAACCGGCGCCGATGTGGTGCTGATGTGCTATAACAAAGATCTAGAGTGGGATATTAAAGCAATGGCAAAAAAAGCGTTCACACGGGTATTGATTAAAAAAGATGTTGAGCAGATCATAAAACTGCTAGTGCGTGATTGCCGAAAAGGTGATCAGGTAGTTATCATGAGCAATGGGGGTTTCGACAATATACAACAAAGATTGATCCACGCCATGCAGTCCAGAATTTAGAATGAAAAAGAAAACTAGTCGCCCTACCAAGATAGCCAAGTATGAGATCAAGCGCCGCATTGGCCGTGGCTCGATGGGAGCGGTATACGAAGCTTATGATCCTTTCGTACAACGAACGGTCGCGATTAAGGTGGCGCATTCGCAGGAAGAGATGGATACCGTAGTAGAGCAAAAGGTACGCGAGGCTTTTTTCTCTGAAGTCTATAGCGCAGGCCGCATGCATCATCCTTCGGTAGTGGGCGTTTACGATGCCGGGCAGGAAGACGACTATAACTACATCGTGATGGAATTCGTCGACGGCGAGACCCTGCAGGAGTATGTTACCGGTAAAAATACGCTGTCCTATAATCAGGTAGTCGACGTTATCTATCAGTGCGCCAAAGGACTCAATTACGTGCATCGCCAGGGTGTCATTCATCGGGATCTCAAGCCCGGCAACATCATGCTCAGCAGCGACGGCGAAGTGAAAATAATGGATTTTAGCATCGCCCATGTGGATATGGGCTGGGAAAACCTCGATAACGATATACTGGGTTCGCCGATGTATATGCCACCGGAACAACTGTCGGAAGAAAAGCGCCTGGTCGCGCAATCCGATATTTACTCTCTGGGTGCGGTTATGTATGCCCTGTTGGCCAAACGGACGCCTTTCAGGGCAGGTAACCTCGAATCGCTTATTTACAAAGTCAGTAATCTGGAGCCCGAACCACTCGCCGATATAGACCCCGATATCCCCGAGCATGTGATCGACATAGTCAACAAGGCAATGAAAAAAATTATTTATGACCGATATGAAACGGCACAGCACCTCGCTGAAGATTTGAGCCATTCTTTCGGCCGATTGCGCAAAATCGGTGAGCGCATTGATATACAAGAACAAAAAACCATCCTGCACTATCTTAACTTTTTTAAGGATTTCAACGACGAGCAGATTTCTGAGGTAGTACAGGCGAGCGAATGGAAAGAGTTCGAGAAGGGCGATGTCATCGTCTCCGAAGGTGAGAAGGAAACATCGTTTTTCATCATCGCCAAGGGCGGCGTCGATGTATACAAAAAAGACCGGATTATTGGCTCCCTGAAACAGGGCGACTGCTTCGGTGAAATAGCCTTTATCACCAGGCGGCCACGGGCGGCCACCATCATTGCGCGTACCCACGTGTTGCTGATGAACGTGAGCACTGCGTTGATGGAACACGCATCGAAAGAGACCCAGCTACAGTACTATCGAATTTTTCTCGAAAACCTGGTCTCCAGGTTATCGCAAACAACCGAAAAACTGATCGACCCAATGAGAATTCTACCCAAGTCGTGACCATTGAAACCCTGACGCTGGCTATGACCGGCGCTTCCGGCGCCCCTTATACCCTGCGCCTGATGCAACTTTGCCTGCAGGCGAATATCCATATTCAGTTCATCTGTTCGCAGCCGGGCCAAATTGTAATGGGCATGGAGTCGGATCTAAAACTCACAGGCAGTCCACAAAAAATGCAACAACAGTTGACCGCTTACTTCGATACCGACCCTTCGTGCATCAGCGTGTATGCGAGAGACCAGTGGACTTCCCCGGTCGCAAGCGGCTCGTCGGTATCCGACGCGATGGTAATTTGCCCCTGTACCATGGGCTCGCTTGCCTCGATTGCCTGCGGCGTCAGCGACAACCTGATCCACCGCGCCGCCGACGTGATAATCAAGGAACGAAAAAAGTTGATACTGGTGCCTCGCGAAACCCCTTTTTCCAGCATCCACCTGGAAAATATGCTTAAACTTTCAAATCTGGGAGTGGTGATATTGCCTCCTAACCCTGGTTTTTATCAGGGTGTGGAGACGCCTGCCGATCTGGTGGATTTCGTGGTTGCGCGGATTCTCGATCAGCTGGGTATCGAAAACGATATCTCACCTCGTTGGGGAAGCTCCGAATAATGGCAAGGGGTGCAAAATAGCTCTTTCAATGGTATCACCTCTGAATTCGACATCTTATAATCCCACTCATGACTGAATTGCCGCTGTTCCCCATCAAGACCGTTTTGATGCCTTCAAACACGCTGTCTCTAAAAATATTCGAACCGCGTTACCTCGACATGATTGCCAAGTGCATGCGTGAGGAATCCAATTTCGGCGTCGTATTAATCTACCAGGGCGAAGAAACCATTAGCGATGCCGACATCTATTCGATCGGCACCACGGCGAAGATTAGCGACTGGGAAAACCGTGCCGATGGCCTGCTCGGTATTACCGCGTATGGAATCGAACGATTCGAAATTAAATCCACGCGCACCCAGGCCGACGGTCTGACCATTGCCGAAGTCGAGATCCTCGCCGACACTGAAACCAGTGAAATACCCGAACAATTTGCCTATATGCAGGAATTACTCGATCACATCAGTACCCAGGAAGGCAGGGCTCCAAATGAAAACCAGGCATTTTCTGAAATTCTCTACCAGTTGATTTATTTGCTACCGCTCGATTCGAACCTGAAACAGCGCCTGCTTGAAATCCCCGGATGTATCGATCGTGCGGCCATCTTGCACGCCGAGCTGATTCGTCTTGGCGTGATTCAATATGTCAAACCGGAATTAACACCGGGCTAAACGAGCCGAGGAAAGTCTGTTAATCGATTGCGGGGTTCCAATCGATAAGGCCTGGGGCTAAACTAGTCGTTATTCCCAATCCTTAAGGAGATGCCCCGATGAAAAAATTGATGTTAGCCGGCGCTATTTTATTGCTAAGTCCGAATTTGCAGGCAGCCGAACTGGCCGGGGTTTTTGTCAAGGACCAGATAACCGCCGCGAATGGCCAAACTCTGGTACTAAACGGTATCGGCCTGCGGGAAAAATTATGGGTCGACGTTTATGTCGGTTCTCTATATCTCGCTAACAAGTCCGAAAATGTCACCGAAATCCTGTCCGCACCGAACGCTTTGCGGATACAAATGGATTTCGTCTACAAGGAAGTCTCAAAGAAAAAACTGGTCAAGGCCTGGCGTAAAGGATTCGAAAAAAATCAGAGCAAGGAGATGCTGGGCAAACTACAGGATCGTATCGACCAGTTCTACAGCTACTTCGATCAGGGCGTTGTCGCTAAAGATCAGTACCTTCTCGATTATATCCCGGGAAAAGGTACTACCATAACCAAAAACGATACCTTGCTCGGCGTGATCCCCGGGGAAGACTTTAAGAATGCACTACTGGAAATCTGGCTCGGTAACTTTCCTGCAGACAAGAAGCTAAAGAAGGGCATGCTCGGATTAAGGTGACAAATCAATCAACAATCAATGGAATCAATGGGGTGAGACTCGATTGATTTTTAGAGAATCAGGCTACAACACATATATTATTAGATAAAATCAATCGAGTCTGACCCCATTGATTACCCCATTGATTCAAAAGCACGCTCGGCGCAGGCTATGGTTTGGCGGATCTCGGCATCACCGTGTGCCGCACTCACGAAGCCGGCTTCGAATGCAGAGGGCGCGAGGTACACTCCACCCCCCAGCATCGCATGGAAAAATTGCTTAAAGCGCTCTACGTCGCAGGCAATCACTTCATCGAAGCAGCTCACCGCCGGCGCATCGGTGAAAAACAGGCCAAACATTGCTCCCACCCGGTTGGCACGCATCGGGATATCATGCGATGCGGCCGTTGCGAGTATTCCGTCTACCAGCGATTTAGTTTTTTCCGCCAGGTTCTGATAAAACCCTTCACGCGAAATGATTTCGAGGTTTTTTAACCCGGCCGCCATCGCCACCGGATTACCGGCCAGGGTTCCAGCCTGGTAGACGGGACCGGTGGGTGCGATGTGATCCATGATTTCGCGCGCACCGCCAAATGCCCCGACCGGCATACCGCCACCGATCACCTTACCGAGTGTAGTCAGGTCGGGTCTGATACCATACAGACCCTGCGCACCGCTTAGCCCTACGCGAAATCCAGTCATTACTTCGTCAAAAATCAATACCGTCGACGAGGCGTCGCAACATTTGCGCAAAGTCTCTAAGAATCCTTCGCGCGGGGGCACACAATTCATGTTCCCGGCTACCGGTTCGACGATTACACAGGCAATTTGGTCCCCAATTTCCGCGAATACCTGCTCTACCTGTTCACCATTATTGTATTCGAGCGTGAGGGTATTTTGTGCGACCGCCTCGGTTACCCCCGGAGAATTGGGAACTCCCAGCGTCAACGCCCCCGACCCTGCCTTGACCAGCAGCGAATCTGCATGCCCATGGTAGCAACCCTCGAACTTGACGATCTTGTCGCGCGAGGTATAGCCACGCGCCAGACGTATAGCACTCATTGTGGCCTCGGTGCCCGAACAGGTCATACGAACCAGATCGAGATCAGGCATCAGCTGGCAAATTTTTTCGGCGAGTTCTACTTCCAGCTCGGTCGGCGCGCCAAAACTGAGCCCTTTTTGCGCGACATCGCATACCGCCCTGATAATTTCCGCATTAGCATGGCCACAGATCATCGGTCCCCAGGAACCTACGTAATCGATGTAGGTATTGCCATCCACATCGATCAGGCGTGCGCCTTCGGCACGATCGATAAATATCGGGGTGCCACCCACACCGTTGAAGGCGCGTACTGGCGAATTGACCCCACCGGGTATCACCTGTACCGCCCGGTCAAACAGAGATTCGGAATGTGACATAGTTGTTCCTGTCATAGGTAAAGTTACGACGGTTTAGGCGCAGCAGGTCTGGTATTAATGATTTTCGGAGGCCGGCGCAGGGCTAACCGCGTCATAGGTGGAAAAACGCGCAGTATAGCGGCTATAAAAAAAGGGTCAATTGTGTGAAAAGGCGTCAATCGGCTACCATCGATATCGACGTGCGGCATAAGCGATTAACAATAAAACTGGAATTCCCATCAGTGCGGTTAACAGAAAGAAAGTCGGATAGCCGATGGTATCGACTATCGAGCCGGAATAACCACCCAGTATCTTGGGCACCAGCGTCATCAACGAGGAGAAGATCGCATATTGCGTCGCGGTAAAGGAAATACTGGTCAGGCTCGATAGAAATGCGACAAAAGCAGCGCTCGCGAGCCCGGCAGATAAATTGTCCGCAGAAATCACGATATAAAGCCACATTATATCGTTCCCAACCGACGCCAGCAGCATGAATAAAAGATTAGTCGCAGCCGACAAAAGCGCGCCCAAAAACAATATGCGCACCACCCCGAATCGAACCGACAGCAGACCGCCGACAAATCCGCCGACGATGGTCATCAGCAATCCAAAGGTCTTGGCCACCGATGCAATTTCAATCTTACTGAATCCGAGATCCTGATAAAATACATTTGCAATCACCCCAAGCACGATGTCCGACAGGCGATAAAGTCCGATCAGGGCCAACAGTGTCCAGGCCAGGGATAAACCATAACGCCCGAAGAATTCTCGCACCGGCATCAGATAACTCCGGTTTACCATTTCGTAGCTGACGAATTCGGCCTTAATCAAGCCATAAGCGAGTGCTCCGGCTACCCCTAACGCGATCGCGAGGCGCAGGCTCTCGACCACAAATCCGACCAGAAAACGATTGCCAAATGCTTCGGTCAAATTGGCCTTAAGCAATAGAGCCGTATCGCCAGCCAGGTAAAAACTGCCCACGAACCCAGCCACCAGAACCAGAAACAACATCAGAAACCGTGCATATTCACCAATTTTATCGACGTAAGGACTCGCGGCACTATGCTCGGGCTCCCTGATTATCAGGGTGGTGACGATACCAACCAGCATCGTCGCAGCCATGAGTCCGTAGGTATATCGCCAGGCCTGATAATCATAAACTTCACTGGTAGAACCCAGGGAGGCAGCCAGATACAGGGACCCAGCGCCCGCCACCAGCATACCGATGCGGTATCCCGCAATATAGGTTGCAGACAGGAGCGCCTGTAGCTCGGAGTCGGCTGATTCTATCCGATAGGCATCGATGACTATATCCTGCGTGGCCGACGAAAACCCAAGCATCACCGCCGCCAGCGCCATTAGCGTCAGACCATAGTCACTCGCTTGCGGATCAATCGAAGCCATCAATGCTATCGCCGTTGCTATGGCGAACTGAGCGACCAGCATCCACGACCGCCGTCTGCCCAGTCGCTTCGACAGCCACGGCAATGGCAATTGATCGACCAGCGGCGCCCACACGAATTTGAACGAATACCCAAGCGCCGCCCAGCTAAAATAAGTCACGGCGGCGCGCTCCACGCCTGCCTCGCGCAACCACAGGCTCAGCGAAGAGAAAATCAACAGTATTGGAATTCCAGCCGAAAAGCCGAGGAATAACATCGTCACCACGCGCGGGTGGCTAAAAGCACGCAGCGTGCTTAACCAGCTCGACTGGAGATCTGCGCTAGTCATTAATGGGCGAGATCGAAGTCATAATCCATGATTAAAGGCGCGTGATCTGAAAACCGTTCCTGTTTGAAAATACTGGCCGAGCGAAT
>JBGMRM010000009.1:12779-14168 GCA_048061415.1 Gammaproteobacteria bacterium
GTTCCAGTCGCCACAGATGATAAATTCACGTCGTTTCCGGCGCAAAGCCTGCAGGTGCAGTAAAAAGCGCTCCATAAATCGAAACTTCGAATCGAGTCGCGTCTGGCTTGATGAGCCTGACGGTGCGTACAGCGAAACCACCGACAACTTGCGGTAGCGATATTCGAGGTAGCGCCCCTCATTGTCGAATTCAGATTCGCCAAACCCGCGAATCACCTGCAACGGCTTGTGCAGGCTATAAATAGCGGTGCCACTGTAGCCCTTTTTTAAAGCATCGTAATAGCTGCTTTGATAACATGGGGGGTGAAATACCGCATCCTGCAACTGGTCGATTTGTGCCCTGGTTTCCTGCACGCAGACAAAATCTGCATCCTGTTTGGCCAGCCAGTCGAAAAATCCCTTGCGCGATGCAGCGCGTATACCATTAGTATTGATCGAAATCACGCGCATGCTAGCCCGAAACCGCTTTAATTCAATAAAACAGGCGCTATCATACATGATATGCGCGACTTCCAGTCCCAATTTCTCGATTATTGCCTGAAACGCGGGGTGCTCAAGTTCGGTCGATATACGCTGAAATCCGGGCGCGTCAGCCCGTACTTTTTTAACGCGGGTTTATTCTATACCGGTGCCGATCTGGTCGCACTGGGGGCCTGTTATGCCGAGGCGATCGAGCGCTCCGGACTTAAGTTCGATCTGCTTTTCGGGCCTGCTTACAAGGGTATTCCGCTTGCGGCAGTGACCGCCAGCGCCCTGTATCAAAATTACAATCGCGATATCCCCTACGCGTTCGACCGCAAGGAAGCCAAGGACCACGGCGAAGGAGGAAAAATCGTCGGCGCCCCTGTCCAGGGCCGGGTAATGATTATCGACGATGTTATCACTGCGGGCACCGCAATCCGCCAGAGTATCCAGCTGATCGAGTCGCTTGGAGCCAGCGTTACGGCAGTCACAGTCGCATTAGACCGTCAGGAGAAAGGCCAGGGCGGGGGGTCGGCGATACAGGAACTTGAACAAACAGGGGTGCAGGTGATTCCCATAATCCGCCTGGACAATATCCTGCAATATCTGCAAAGCAGCGAGCTGGATGAAAACCTTAAGGCGGTAGAAGACTACCGCGATCGATACGGCATCGACCGGATTCCGGTTACCCCTTCCGGCCTGTCGTCAATACACGGAGGGGAATCATGAATCGATTTTTACTGCTAAGCTGCCTGTGGGTGCTTCCCACCTACGCACTCGATAGCCTGAGCGTAAGCAGCAGCCAGCAAAAAACAGCCGTGGTCGAATTCTATACCTCCGAAGGATGCAGCAGCTGCCCACCAGCGGATCGCTGGTTTGGAGCTTTGACTCAACTTCCGCAGGGTGAGGTAGATATGCTAGGGCTCG
>JBGMRM010000010.1:0-14121 GCA_048061415.1 Gammaproteobacteria bacterium
TCACTTATGAGAATTAAATTACTGTTATCCGGTCTATTACCTAAAGCTTCAAATATCCCACTGAGATCGAATCATGGCTGTGAAAAACAATAGCTACTCCCATCCGGTTTTTATCGTTGATGGCGGCCGTACGCCTTTCCTGAAAGCTCGTGGCAAGCCGGGTCCTTTTAAACATGCCGATCTTGCTATTTATGCGGCCAGACCTGTCCTGCTACGCATGCCATTCTCGCCGGAAGAATTCGATGAAGTCATCATGGGCTCGGCGATGCCGGGTCCCGACGAAGCCAATATTGCCAGGGTTGTTGCACTACGGCTCGGGTGCGGCGATCGGGTTCCCGCTTTTACGGTCCATCGAAATTGCGCTTCGGGTATGCAGGCCCTGGATTCTGCCGCCCTGAATATCGCCTCGGGCAGATCGAATCTGGTGCTCGCTGGTGGCATAGAAGCAATGAGTCAGGCGCCTTTATTGCTTCACCCCAAAATGGTTACATGGTTAGCCACCTGGTGGGGAGCGAAATCTATTCCAGCCAGGCTAAAAGCCCTGAAATCTTTTCGCCCGGGTCTTTTGGCGCCGGTGATAGCCCTGTTGAAAGGCCTGACCGATCCAGTAGTCGGGATGAATATGGGGCAAACTGCCGAAGAAATTGCCTGTCGTTTCGATATTAACCGGGAAATGATGGATCAGTATGCGATGGATAGTCACCTCAAGCTGCACCAGGCGCAAATCGACGGTACGTTATCCGAAGTAGAAGCTATTTTTGACGCCAGCGGAAATGTTTACCCACTCGACGATGGTGTTCGTCCCGACTCGACGCTCGAAAAACTGGCCAAACTGCGGCCCGCTTTCGATAAACCCTATGGCCTCGTTACCCCCGGTAACAGCGCGCAAATTACCGATGGCGCCGCCGCCCTGGTTCTGGCCAGCGAAACGGCTGTCAAGCAATACAAATTGCCGGTCATGGCGCGTATCGTCGCTACCGAATGGGCTGCCCTGGATCCTTCAGAAATGGGGCTCGGTCCAGCCCATGCAATAGCGCCCCTGCTCGAATCGCAAAAGCTAAAACCCGAGTCTATCGATTACTGGGAAATCAACGAGGCATTTGCCGCCCAGGTACTGGCCGTAATAGCCGCACTTAAGGATAGCGATTACTGCAAGAAGCACCTGGGACTGGAGTCGGCATTTGGCGAAATCCCACTCGACAGGCTCAATATACATGGGGGTGCCGTCAGTATTGGGCATCCAGTCGGTGCGAGTGGCGCCAGGATCGTGCTGCATCTGGCAAGGGTTCTACAACAGAAAAATGCAAAACGTGGAATTGCATCGCTGTGTATCGGTGGCGGCCAGGGTGGCGCGATGTTGATCGAACGGGCAACCGCGGCTGGCGCACCCCCTAAAAAAGCCAGGGCGGCGCCCTCGCAGAAGGCAATAAAAACCAGGAAGAGCACCAGTACTCCCTCGAAGAGGAGCAGGAAATGAACAAGATAACCAGTGACTGGCGAACCCATAGCGATGACAGGGGCATTTTGTGGTTGACGCTTGATAAACAGAAAACAAAAACCAATGTCCTTTCTACTTCGGTTCTGGATCAATTGAACACCCTGGTCGATCAGATTATCGAAGATATGCCCACGGCAGTCATCATACAGTCAGGCAAGCCCTCGGGGTTTATCGCCGGCGCCGACGTTAAGGAGTTTCTCGAAATAACCAACAAGCAGGAAGCCCTGATTATGGTCAAGCGGGGGCAAAACGTATTTACCCGGATCGAATCCCTGTCCTGCCCAAGCGTCGCATTGATCGAGGGATTTTGCATGGGTGGGGGAACCGAGCTCGCACTTGCCTGTGATTACCGGGTGGCGCTGGACGATCCCTCCACCCGGATCGGTCTACCCGAAGTTAAACTGGGTATACACCCTGCTTTTGGTGGATTAGTTCGCTCGACCGAAATTATAAACCCGCTTAAATCCCTGGAAATGATGCTCACTGGCCGGGCGCTTTCGGCCAGGCAGGCAAAATCGATAGGGCTGGTAGACCTGGTACAACCGCAAAGGCATATCAAAAGAGCCGCCCAGCAAATTGCCCTGTCGAAACCACCTAAACGCACCCTGCCCTGGCTCGGCAAATTATTGTCTCTGCCGGGCGTTCGGAATCTACTGACCGCTATGATGAAGAAGCAGGTAGCAAAAAAAGCGCCCCGCCGCCACTACCCTGCCCCCTACGCGCTGCTGGATGTCTGGTGTAAACACTATGGCAAGCGCAAACGCATGATGGAGGAAGAGGCTAACTCGGTAGCGCGTTTAATTCAGGGCGATACGGTCAGGAATTTAATTCGCGTGTTTTTTCTTCAGACTCAACTCAAGGGCCTCGGCGATAAAAAATCTTTCGTACCCAAACATGTACACGTGATTGGCGCGGGCACCATGGGTGGGGACATTGCAGCCTGGTGCGCGTTACGCGGCTTTAGCGTCACGCTGCAGGATCGAGAACCTCAGTACCTGTCTAATGCGATAAAACGGGCCCACAAGCTGTTCGCCAGGAAACATAAGGCGACGCATGATCGTAATGCCGCTCTGGATCGCCTGATCCCTGACTGCAACGGGTACGGAATTGAAAAAGCGGACGTTATCATAGAGGCAATATTTGAAGATAAGGATGCCAAGCAGGCTATTTATCGAGAAATCGAGCCCCGTATGAAGCCCGACGCGGTGTTAGCGACCAACACATCGAGTATTCCACTGGAGACACTCGCGACCGTGCTAAAGAATCCGAAGCGTTTGATCGGTATACATTTTTTTAACCCGGTCGCCCTGATGCCACTGGTTGAAATCGTAAAAACAACCAAAACCTCGGCTAATACGATCAGGCAGGCGATTGCCTTTGCCTTGCATATTGGGAAATTACCCTTGCCGGTGAAAAGTTCACCCGGGTTTCTGGTCAATCGAATATTGATGCCCTACCTGGTCGAGGCCATTACCCTGTTCGACGAAGGCGTTGCCCCCGAAGCAATCGACAAGGCAGCACTCGATTTCGGTATGCCGATGGGACCGGTAGAACTCGCGGATACGGTCGGCCTGGATATCTGCCTTTCGGTCGCAGAGAACCTCTCGCAGGCCTATGACATCGCCGTACCCGAAGGGCTGGAAAAATTCGTTAGCGGCAATAATCTGGGTAGAAAAACCGGCAGAGGGTTTTATAAATATAAGAATGGAAAACCAGTCAAGGATCGGGATGCCGATTTGGGTGATCAGAAAATGATCCAAAATCGATTGATCTTTCGTCTCCTTAACGAATCGGCATCATGCATTGCCGAAAAAATTGTCGACGACCGGGACCTGCTCGATGCGGGCATTATCTTCGGCACTGGATTCGCACCGTTTCGAGGGGGGCCACTCAATTACAGCCTGCAGCAGGGGGTTGAAACCATTACCGAAACGATGCGTCAGTATGAATCCCAGTATGGCGAACGATTTCGTCCGGCGAAAGGATGGAATTTAATTAAATAGCGATCCCGGCTTAATTTGAGTAGCGGCGAGAGAGTTCCCTACATCGTATGCGTTGGTCGGTCGGCCTGTAGCGCGCCGGCCAGATAACCCTCTATTTTATTGCGCGTCGTTCCATTATCCTGTGCACTAAACTGCACACCGATTCCGGCAGCCTTATTGCCCTGTGCCCCCTGTGGTGTGACCCAGATAATTTTACCCGCTACCGGCAGGCGTTCCTTGTCGTCCATCAAACTGAGCAGCATGAATACTTCGTCACCGAGCGAGTATTGCTTGTTGGTTGGAATAAACAATCCACCATTTTTGACATACGGCATGTATGCCGCATAGAGCGCACTTTTATCCTTGATGTTGAGAGATAGTATGCCTTGACTGGGTGCTGCCATCAGTTTTTACCCAAATTTTATGATTTGTCTTAATGATATTAGCAGGTCTTCGAGCTGAATTTGGAAATTCAGGTTATTTTCTTCGACCATAAGCTGGCGATCTAACCGGGATGCCAGTATTAGAATTTTTTGAGCGGCGGGCTTTTTCATGACGCCCGATACGTTGCCTTTAATATTCAGACCGGCTAGTTGGTAACAATAGGCGTTAACGACCATGCTAATCAGGCGGCGCACCATCGATACATCGATAGAACCCAGACTGGAATACAGTGTGCTGACATCACAATCATTTTTCATATACAGGGCGAACTGTCGTTTGAACCGATCTACCAGCGTGGCATATCCTGCAAGCTGTAACTTGAGCGCCAGCTGTGGGTCGCCGCCTGAAAAATCGATGTATTGCTCCGCTTCACCTTCGGTCATGCCCTGGCTTTGCAACCATTCCATCGCCCCCTGACGATCGGGATGATCGAGCGACCATACCTGGCACCGGCTTCGTATAGTCACGGGTAATTTTCCCTTTTTGTGCGTCATCAACAATATCAAAGCGTGGGAAGCCGGCTCTTCGAGGGTTTTTAACAGGCTGTTGGCCCCTCCGATACTCATCTTGTCGGCAGGATAAATAGCGGCGATCTTCAGGTTATCATATCGCCGGGTTAGATTTAGTTCATGTATTAGGTCACGTATTTGCTCTATCTTTATGTTTTTACTCATTTTTTTAATTTTATCATCGTAGAGTAAAGTGATATACATGATATCTGGATAAGAATTAGCCAGCATTAATCGGCAAGGCTGACATTGCCCACAGGGGTTAATATCGTCTGGCTTTTCGCATAGCAATAGCATCATCAGGTGCCAGATAAAGCCGATACCATCCTGGTCGCTTCTGGTATCGATCAGTATTGCATGAGGCAATCGCTGTTGCTGTTTTAGCGAGAGAATATTCTCCAGTACCGGCCTGTGCCAGGGCAGGCAAAGCGGATGATAATGCGGTACAATTTTAGCGTCCATTAATCGATATCCGAATCGATCTCAAGCGATAGTTGAAAGCGCTGGTTCAGGCTGGAAAATATTTGAGCGGTAACCTCGTCGATCGAATGATCCGCATCTATAACCTGATAAAGAGACTGCCTCGACGCCGCTACCTGCAGGAATGCGCGTCTGACTTTTGCCTGGTATTGTTCACCTTTTTTCTCGAATCGGTCTTCCTGCCCTCCCCGTGCGTTCGCCCGGCCCAAGGCAATCGATTCCGGTATATCCAGGATCAATACCAGGTCTGGCTCAAACGAACCAACCACGATTTGATGAATTTTTTCAACCAGTTCCAGTCCCAGATCTCCAGCGATGCCCTGAAATGCGCGGCTGGAATCAGCAAAACGATCGCTTACCACCCAGTCTCCGCGGCTCAGGGCCGGTAAAATCGTATCTTTTAAATGTGATCTTCGGGCCGCGTACATGAGTAGCAATTCAGTCATGCTATCCCATTTATCCGGCGGTCCTTCAACCAGCAGTTTTCGGATATCCTCGGCGGCCGGCGAACCTCCGGGTTCACGTGTCAGAAGTGCGGTATGGCCTGCCTGAACCAGCGCCTGATGTAATCGACGGGTTTGCACGCCCTTGCCGGACCCATCGACCCCATCGATTACAATCATTTTATTTTTCATTACAGGCCTGACTGTTAGTGCGCATGGCTGGTTTAAGATTCCGAAGAAATCTTTCTCCTGTTTTTCCGGCCCTTGAGCTGATATTTAACAACGGCCTTATTATGCTCTTCGAGTGTCTTCGAAAATTGATGGGTGCCATCACCCTTAGCGACGAAATACAGGGCTTCACTAATGGCAGGATTCAATGCGGCTCTGATAGCCCCCAGCCCGGGTAAGGCTATCGGAGTCGGGGTCAGGCCTTTATGCAGGTAAGTATTATAGGGCGTATTCTTTTTCAAATCTCGCGAGCGGATTTTGCCATCGAAACTTTCACCCAGTCCATAAATGATAGTTGGGTCAGTTTGCAGGCGCATGCCCTTCCTCAGGCGCTGGATAAATACGCCGGCGATTAATGGGCGTTCGTACGCGACTCCAGTTTCCTTTTCGATGATAGAGGCCAGAATGAGCGCTTCATAACTGCTCGAAAGCGGCAAATCCGGAGCACGGTTATCCCATTCGCGCTGTAACTGACTTTGCATTAACCGGTAGGCGCGTTTTAAAAACTGGATATCGGTGGTCCCCCTGGGGAATCGATAGGTATCCGGGAAAAATAGACCCTCGGGATGCTGCCCCTCAAAGCCGATGGCTGCCATGATTTCAGCATTAGATTTTTCCTTTAACAGGCTGGTAATGGCTGGATTTTTCTGCAATTCCTGAAGCATTTGTCTGAACGACCAGCCCTCTATGACCGAAAGGCTGTATTGAATCGATTGGCCTTTGGTAAAAACATCGAGCAAATCCGATGGCGACTGCTCCTGCAGCAGGCGATATTCGCCAGCCTGAACCCTGGTTTCAACACCCTTGAGCCTGGCGAGCAAAATAAACAGCCAGGGGTCGTCGATTATTTTTTTCAGACTGAGTTGATGTGCAACCGTCCTGATATTGCTACCTGGGCTAATCACAAAAATTTGTTCGGAATCGGGTAATGTGACCGCTGCAGACTGAAATCGGAGGAGTTGAACGACGAGAACCGATATTCCGATGACTGAAATCAGCGCTGTTGAAATGAGAAATTTTTTAATAATTCGGCGCATCAAAATTCCAGTTTGCGCCTGCTATTGAATATTTCCATCAGGTCTCGAGTGAGTGGTCCAAGATCAAATCGATGTTGGCCGATTGACCTTATCGGCCGGACTCCCTGTACGCTATTACACATGAAACACTCACTCGACTGCATCAGTAATTCGGTAGAAAATCGCCCAACCTCTACGTTTATCCCCTGCGACTTAAAATAGCTCAAAATTTTCCTGCGCATAATGCCTGCTACCCCGGCCAATTCAAGCGATGGAGTGTACACCTGATCTTGCAGGCAGAAAAACAGGTTGCTGATAATTCCTTCGACAAGATAACCCTCCGTATCGCATAGTATGCCTTCGTTTTTTTGGCCTTTGCTTTCCAGTTCGAGTGCTGCCAGTACATAGTCGAGGCGGTTTAAATGCTTGATACCAGCCAAATTTGGATTGATTGGCAGTCGGGTCTCACAGACTTCGACTTCGAGCGCTAATTCCGACTCGGTTATTTCGCTCCAGGGATATTTAAACACGAAAAGTGAAGGGTAATTATTTGCCGGCAATTTTAACCCTCGCCCCCCGTTGCCGCGGGTAACTATTATTTTTACTATGGCTGATTCCATTTCCCCGGTTTCCCGGGCTATCTTTTCAAGCAGCCACGCTTCTTTCGGCAAGGCTATGCGCAGCCTTTGACAACCCTTGTACAATCGTCGGTAATGGTCTTTCCAGAGCGGTATTTCTCCCCTGAACTTTAACAGGGTTTCAAACAGACCATCGCCGTAATGGAGCCCTCTTTCCTGCCAGTCCAGAGTTTCGTTTACGATCATATCAGGCATCGACCTTGATCGCGTTCAGTAGCCCTTTCGCCTTGTGACGCGTCTCCATTAATTCTTTTTCAGGTATCGAGTCATGCACGATTCCCGCACCGGCCCGAAAGCTGACGGTATTTTCGGCGTATGACAGGGTGCGGATCAAAATATTTAAATCCATCTGGCCATCCAGACCGATGTACCCCAGTGAGCCAGTGTAGGGCCCCCTGGGCGCCTGCTCCAGTTCGCTGATTATTTCCATACACCTTACCTTGGGGCAACCGGTTATAGTTCCGCCGGGGAATACCGCATGTACAATATCCCTGACACTCGTTCCGCTACGAATCCGTCCCTCTATATTGGATACGATATGATGCACGTGTTCATAGCTTTCGAGTACCATTTTTTCTGTCACCATTATGCTGCCTGCCTGACAAAAACGACCTAAATCGTTGCGCACCAGATCAATCAACATGACATGTTCCGCCTGTTCTTTTGGATGCGCCAGCAGCAATCTGGACAGGTCGGTATCCTCGCGTGGCGTTTCCCCGCGAGGATGCGTCCCGGCGATAGGTCTGGACTGGGCGACACCGTCTCTTACCGAAATCAGTCTTTCCGGCGAAGAGCTGATAATGTACTGGTCCCGGAATTTGACCAGGGCGGCAAATTGTGCCGGGTTGCTTTGGCTCAGGCTGTAGTAAAGGTCGACCGGGTCACAATGTTTATCGAACCCGACCGTCCAGTTACGCGACAGGTTCGCCTGGAAAATATCGCCGTCACGTATGTACTGTTTGGCCCGATGGATACTCTCGATATAAATATCAGGGGCATCTTCCGAAATAGTGCCGACTGCCAGCTTATCGAGTCCATATTGAGGGAGTGAATCGATGTCCTCCAGAATACTGGCCTTTAAATCGCTGTATTCCCGCTCGATCACTATATACGCACTTCCATCACAGTGATCGATCACGATAGCGGCTGGAATCCTGGTTTTAAAAGCGACTGGCTGTGACCTGTCACCAGGGAAATAATCGACCTGCGGTTCGATCACCTGCGCATATTCGTAACTGAGAAATACGAACCAGCCGCCACAAAATGGAATTTCCGATCGCCTGCGCGAATTGGCTATATCGACGGTAATCGATTCGAGACAGTCACCGTCTCCTATGAACTGGGCATCTATCTGCTGCGGACAGGACAACAGCATGGAGTAGCGTGAATTCGTTCCCCCGCGCGTATTAGACGCCAGCAGGTAGGGATAGGTATCGGGCTTTAGCGCATGGATGGCTAATAAGTCAGGAATTCCTTCGAGTTTGTGGCTGACCGTCACAGCACATTATATTGTCTTGAAAATACAGGTCCCATTGGTGCCGCCAAACCCGAATGAATTCGACATGGATGCATCCAGCCTCATCTCCCGAGCGGTATTAGCAACATAGTCCAGATCACATTCGGGATCCTGGTTATCGAGGTTAATAGTGGGAGGTACTATCTGATCACGAAGCGCCAGGATGGAAAAAATAGCTTCGATACCGCCCGCCGCGCCCAATAAATGCCCGGTCATAGATTTAGTCGAGCTGACGACCAGCTTTTTGACATGGTCCCCCATGGCTAACTTTACGGCCTTCGTTTCAGCCACATCCCCAGCCGGTGTGGAGGTGCCATGGGCATTGATATAGCCAATGTCTTCGGGATTTAATTTGGCATCGTTTAGTGCATTGGTCATGCAGCGGGCTGCACCCTCCCCGCCCGCCGACGGGGATGTCATATGGAAGGCGTCTCCGCTCATGCCGTATCCAGCCAATTCACAATAGATGTTCGCACCACGCTTCCTGGCCAGCTCGTACTCTTCGAGCACGACTACTCCCGCACCATCTCCGAGTACAAACCCGTCGCGATCTCTGTCCCAGGGGCGACTTGCGGCCTCTGGGTCGTCGTTTCGGGTCGATAGTGCTCTTGCCGCGGCAAAACCACCCACGCCGAGCGCGGAAGTCGCCATTTCAGCACCCCCGGCCACCATCACGTCCGCATCACCGTAGGAAATCATGCGTGCAGCATCGCCGATATTGTGTGCTCCTGTAGTGCAGGCGCTGACGATTGAAATATTCGGCCCTTTGAGTCCGCGCATAATCGACAAATTTCCAGATACCATATTGATGATAGAACTTGGGACGAAAAATGGTGAAATTTTCCGCGGGCCACCCTGAACAAAAGCATCCCTGTTTTTTTCAATCGTTGGCAAACCACCTATTCCGGATCCGATGGCGACCCCTATTCTGTGGGCGTTTTCATCGGTTACCTCGAGACCAGAATCGTCCAGCGCCTGAATTCCCGCAGCCAGACCGTAATGGATAAAGAGATCCATTTTTTTCTGGTCTTTGTGGGGAATGTACTGGGATACGTCAAAATTCTTAACCGATCCAGATATTTTAGCGGAAAAATTACTCGCATCGAAGGCTGTAATCAACGCGATGCCACTTTTCCCGGCAACAATGTTTTTCCAGGACTCTTCAACGGTATTACCAACGGGGGTCAATAAACCCATGCCGGTTATTACGACGCGACGTTTTGACAAAGCTGAACCTCTTTAACTATGCAAATCTAAACGGTAAACGAAAATGCCGCTTAGCATACAAGATGGTAAGCGGCATTTTCCAAACCGGGTTAGTTTATACGTTAGCGTTGACGTAATCGATTGCGAGCTGAACGCTGGTGATTTTTTCGGCCTCTTCATCGGGGATTTCTGTTTCGAATTCTTCCTCCAGGGCCATGACCAGTTCCACGGTGTCGAGCGAGTCGGCCCCCAGGTCATCTACGAAAGATGCTTCGTTAGTTACATCTTCTTCTTTAGCGCCTAATTGTTCTGCAACAATCTTTTTCACACGTTCTTCAACAGAGCTCATTTCGGAGTTTCTCCTGGTGGTTAATTCATTAGCTTGTTAAGTGGCGATATTGTATTGAAAACGACTGCGAGTTGCCAGAATTGTCTCTATTTTTTTTTCCATTAATAAACAATCACTTAAGCACAAATCGCGACTGGGGCTGCGTATTCAGTGGATCGATAACACCCATAAATAAACTGAAAATCACGATGATTCTAACTATTTCGACAGGCTTCCCGGCGTCGATGATGTTAGCTGATAATCTTAGGGCATGTACATCCCGCCATTGACGTGCAGGGTTTCTCCAGTGATATAAGCCGCAGCCGGTGAAGCCAGAAATATCACCGCTGCCGCCACTTCCTCGGCGCTACCGAGTCTGCCCAGGGGGATTTGCTTTGTAAGCTGGTCACGCTGTTCCTGCGAGAGTTCGCGGGTCATATCGGTATCGATAAAACCAGGCGCTACGGTATTAACTGTAATATTTCTCGATCCAATTTCGCGCGCCAGTGACTTGCTGAATCCCACCAACCCGGCTTTTGCAGCCGCATAGTTGCTTTGTCCCGGGTTGCCTGTAGCACCAACCACCGAGGAAATATTGATTATTCGGCCATTTCTTTTCTTCATCATCGGTCGTAGTACCGCTTTTGACATTCGAAAAATAGAAGTCAAATTGGTATTGATAATCTCGTCCCACTGTTCGTCCTTCATCATCATCAATAGATTATCGCGTGTTATTCCGGCGTTGTTGACCAGGATATCGGGCATTCCAAATTCGTCGCTTAGCTGCTTCAAGCATCGGGCAACGGATTCCGACTCGGCTACATTTAAAACCAGGCCTGTACCCGTAATGCCGTTCGTTTCGAGTGCCGCCGATATGTTCTGCGCACCGGATTCACTCGTCGCAGTACCGATCACGGTTGCATGTTGTTCGCCCAAAGCCTGCGCAATGGCCTTCCCAATACCCCGACTGGCGCCTGTCACCAAAGCAATTTGATCTGTTAGCATTTTAATACTCCGAAAAAAAATGGATGGTGCTTTCCAGTGACGCAGCATCGAATACGGCTTGCGTCCGCATCGATTTTTCGATTCTTCTGGTTAATCCACTCAGTACTTTTCCAGGACCGCACTCGACCAGGCACCCTATTCCCTGGGCATACATTTCCCGAACCCCTTCGGCCCAGCGCACAGGCTGGTATAAATGCCTGGTCAACAATTGTTTTATTTCGTCCACGGACTGTGCAATTGCGGCATTTTGATTGTGTATAATCGGTATTTTCGGCATCGAAAAATGGGTCGAATCGAGTGCTTCAAATAATTCAGCGGCCGCGTCTTTCATCAGTGAACTATGCGAGGGCACACTGACGGCCAGCGGTAGTGTCCGCTTTGCGCCCATTGCTCTGGCATTTTCGAGTGCCGCATCCACCGAGGCTTTATGCCCTGCTATCGCAACCTGCCCAGGCGCATTGAAATTGGTGGCTTCTACTATGCCTTCCTGAACCCGGGCACAGGCTTCGATCACAGCATCGTCGTCCAGTCCCAGTATAACCGCCACCGAACCTTTGCCAGGCCCTACCGCCGATTGCATTAACTGACCTCGTTTGGCCACGAGCTTGACCGCGCTTTCGAAATCGAGGCTTTGAGCGCATACCAGAGCACTGTATTCACCAAAACTATGGCCCGCCATAAGACTGACATCTGGGATTTCGTGCTGTTGTGCCGCAATCTTCCAACTTGCGACACCGGCGCAAAGCATCGCCGGTTGAGTCATTTCAGTCTGGTTCAGTCGCTCCTCTGGGCCTTCGGACACCAGTTTCCACAAATCGTAGCCGAGCACGTCAGACGCCTGCGCGTAGGTCTCTTTTACCTTACTCTGGTAATCGCCCCATGCGGTCATCATACCGACCGATTGTGCCCCCTGCCCAGGGAATACAAATGCAATTTTGGTCATTGAATTGATTCGAATAAAAAACGACCAAATAATATCACAGCCATTCCCAACACCCTATCAGTTGATAGAGCGCTAGTTGCCATTGAAGCGAAATAATGGATAATGGCGCGTCTTTATACAAAGAGCTACAAAATGCCAAAAGGCGACCATATTGAAATGCGGGGTACGGTAAAAGATACCTTGCCTAATACGATGTTTCGAGTCGAACTGGAAAATGGTCACGTCGTCACTGCCCACATATCGGGCAAGATGCGCAAACACTACATCCGTATATTAACCGGAGATACTGTAACCGTTGAATTGACGCCCTACGACCTGAGCAAGGGTAGAATTACCTTCCGCGACAGATAAGCCAAATCACGACCTGCATGCTTAAGCATCTACCGGCTCTTCGCTGGTAGATCTTACCAGGCATACTAACTTGTTTTCGCTGACGTCAATTTTGACATGACCGCCATTGGTCAGGTCGCCAAATAATAACTCGTCTGCGAGAACCTGTTTGATTTCGTCCTGAATAACCCTGGCCATGGGTCTCGCGCCCATCACTGGATCATATCCCTTTTCAGCGAGCCATTGTCTGGCCTCGTCTGTAATAGTCATGCTCACTTTTTTCTCTTCGAGCTGCGACTCGAGCTCGATCAGGAATTTGTCTACTACATTTAATATGACCTTGGTATCGAGCGACTGGAAGTGAATCACCGCGTCCAGGCGATTTCTGAATTCAGGGGTAAATATTTTTTTAATCGCCTCGCTGGCATCCTTGCTATTATCCTGCACGGTAAATCCCATTGAGGAACGGCTGATTAATTCTCCCCCGGCATTGGTAGTCATAACCAGGATAACATTGCGGAAGTCCGCCTTTCTGCCATTGCTGTCGGTCAGGGTGCCATTGTCCATAACCTGTAACAGCAGGTTAAATACATCTGGATGTGCTTTTTCGATTTCGTCCAGCAATACCACTGAATAAGGATGCTTGTTGAGCTCTTCGGTAAGCAAACCGCCCTGGTCATAACCTACATATCCCGGGGGTGCGCCGATCAATCTGGAAACCGTGTGCCTTTCCATATACTCAGACATATCAAACCGAATCAATTCTATGCCCATAATTTTCGCTATCTGACGGCATACCTCGGTTTTACCGACACCGGTTGGGCCGGCAAACAAAAACGAACCGACAGGTTTCATATCGCGACCGAGTCCTGAACGTGACATTTTGATCGCAGCGTCCAGGGCTTTGATCGCCTCATCTTGACCAAATACCACTCTCGACAGGTTCTTACCCAGGTATTTGAGCATCGCGAGGTCGGAAGTGTTGACTGTATTCGCTGGAATCCGGGCAATTTTCGCTACAATATTTTCGATATCGTGAATGCCGATTGTTTTCTTGCGTTGTTTCGCTGGCATTAACCGGCGTTTTGCCCCGGCTTCATCAATCACGTCTATGGCCTTGTCAGGCAGGTGTCGGTCGTTGATGTATCGGGATGCTAGTTCGGTCGCCTTGCGTAGAGCCTGCAGTGTATATTTGACGTTATGATGTTCTTCGAAGCGTGACTTCAAGCCTTTAAGAATCAGGTAGGATTCTTCTACGCTCGGTTCCGGGACATCTATTTTCTGAAACCGCCTGGCCAGTGCGCGGTCTTTTTCAAACACACCACGGAACTCGGCATAGGTAGTCGAACCGATGCATTTTACGTCGCCGCTAGCGAGTGCAGGCTTGATTAAATTCGAAGCATCCATTACCCCGCCCGATGCTGACCCTGCTCCGATGATGGTGTGGATTTCATCGATAAACAGTATCGCTCCCGGTTCACTTCTCAGCTGGTTGATGACAGATTTCAGCCTTTTCTCGAAATCGCCCCGGTACTTGGTACCCGCTACCAGCGCC
>JBGMRM010000011.1:0-13620 GCA_048061415.1 Gammaproteobacteria bacterium
CTCATCGAGCGAAAAATGGTTAATCATTTCATCACGGCTAAAAATTTCCTGGTCACCATGCGACCAGCCGAGGCGCACTAGATAATTCAGCATAGCCTCGGGCAAATAACCGTCTTCGAAATACTGCATAACCCCAACTGCGCCGTGTCGCTTCGACAGGCGTTTACCGTCATCTCCAAGAATCATCGGCAGGTGTGCGTACTCCGGACAGGTAGCACCGAGCGCCTTTAGAATATTGATTTGCCGCGGAGTATTGTTGACATGATCGTCTCCGCGGATCACGTGGGTAATTTGCATATCCATGTCATCGACTACCACGGTCAGGTTATAGGTTGGCGAACCATCGCTGCGCGCGATGATCAAATCGTCTAGTTCAGAATTACTGACGCTTACTTCACCCTTAACATGGTCGGCAAAGCTAACCACTCCCTGCCGGGGATTCCTGAATCGCACTACCAGTTCCTGTCCATTCCCTGGACTCAATCCGAGATCACGACAGCAGCCGTCGTAGCGCGGTTTTTGACTGGCCGCCATCTGCGTTTCCCGCAAAGACTCCAGTCGCTGCCGGGAACAGGCGCAATAATAGGCATCGCCCTGATCGATTAATTGCTGGATCACCGTTTCGTAACGATCAAATCTTTTGGTCTGGAAGTAAGGACCTTCGTCATAGTCCAGGCCAAGCCATTGCATACCATCCAGAATTGCCTGCACCGAAGTTTCACTCGACCTTTCCAGGTCGGTATCTTCGATGCGCAGCACGAATTTACCACCCATTTTCCTGGAGAATAACCAGCAAAATAAAGCCGTACGCGCTCCCCCGACGTGCAGGTATCCGGTTGGGCTAGGGGCAAAACGGGTTTTGACCATGAATTTTCCTGTAGAAAAAGTAGCGCGGTATTCTACCAAAGTCGTGAGGATTTAATACGAGCCAATCAGAATTTTAGCGGGCTGGGTTGGGATAGTTTTGTTGAATAGCTAGAATCGCTTGCGTATTTCCATCACGCTGCCACTACGTTGTAGTTGGGTAAATTTCAGGAAGGAGTTTCCCAGTAAAATGTCGTAAGGTCGGGGGCCTTCGATCACGGTAGCCTCTACATTGGCAATACTGATACCCCCAATGCTGACCCGATCCAGAACAATTTGCCATACCGGTACGGTCGCGGATGCCGTCTGTGCAAAACCCCTGATTCCCTTTCGATAGTCGACCCCTATCAATGCAGCCTGCTGGCCACTCATGGTCACATAGGTCGCTCCGGTATCAACCAGAAAACGCATGCTGCGGCCGTTAATCTTGCCATTGATGTAATACATGCCCTGTTCATCGGAATATATTCTGGATTTGGCGAATTCAGGCTTTTTGTAGTTGCTTCCTATCGACTGGTTTAAGCCCAGTTTTTTCGTCTTCCCGTGAATCGTAACCACGGCGCCTCTTGCCGACGCGGATATTAAAGTGACTCCTTTAAAAGTCTCTCCTTTGGCGACCAGCTTTTGCTCTCCCTCGATTTTCAAAAGAGCCTTGTTAGTAAAAAGACCGACCACCCTGACATTAATATCACTGGCGCTCGAAGCGGGGAAATATGGCATCAGGACCAGCGCTGCGACGATCGAAAAAGTCTTCATCGCGATCAGGCCAGGTAAAACCCGGCTATTTGCAGACCGGCAAGCGCGTACAGGCCCGCCAGCACGTCATCGAACATGATGCCAAATCCGCCTTTCAGGCGTTTATCCGCCACTTTAACAGGCCAGGGTTTAACGATATCAAAAAACCGAAATAACACGAACCCGGCCAGCACCCACTGCCAGCTCAGGGCCGGTACCGCAATCATGGTTATCCAGAATCCAATGAATTCGTCCCACACAATACCGGAATGATCATGCTCGCCCAGCGCCTGACTGGTGTACTGACAGAGGTAAACGCCCAGCACAAACCCTGCAATTACGACCGCAACATAGGGAATCAGCTCGAGTTGACTCAGCAGTAAATACGGCGGTATCGAAACTACCGTACCTACGGTTCCAGGAGCGCGCGGAGATAGCCCGGCTCCGAATCCGAGCGACAGTAAATGCCGGGGGTTACGAAGCATCGAAACTTCTATTGGCGTTGGGCTAACCAAAATGTTGATATCCACGCCAGCGTTTAAGGTCGATCGACTGATTTCCATTGATTAAAGTGTAGCCGGATTTTGTAATTTCGCCTATTTCACTCAGTGGGCAGTCAGGATGGTCCCGGTTCCACTCATCGACACGAAGCCGATACCCCGCAGGCAAGGTACAGCATATTTCATAATCGTCCCCCCCGCCGAGCGCATAGTCAAATGCCTCGGTTTCCCTGATCCAGCGATTAACCGGCAAGTCGGCCCGGTTGATGACAGCACCCACCCCGCTGTTACCAAGAATGTGACTTAAATCCCCGACGAGACCATCTGACAGGTCTATCGCTGCCGACGCATAGCGCGCTAAAAAATCAGTCAGTTCGAGCCGTGGTATCGGTCTATTCAAGGCGCTCAAACACACTTCCCGTAATGATTCAGGCAGGTCAATACGTTGCTGTAGATGTGCAAGCCCAAGCGAAGCATTGCCCAGTACACCTGAAACCAGGATGCGGTCACCTGGCCGGGCTCCGGCACGCGTCACATATTTTCCCGCAGGCACCAGCCCCGTGACCTGAATAGTCACCGCCAGCGGCCCGCGGCAGGTATCGCCACCGATCAATTCGATTTGATAGTCCTGCGACATTTGCCTGAGGTTGCTGGAAAATTCATCGAGCCAGGCTTCGTCATTACCGGGTAAGCTCAGTGACAATAAAAACCAGGCAGGTTTCGCTGCCATCGCGGCAAGGTCGCTCAAGTTAACAGCGAGCGCCTTGCTGGCGATGTCTGCCGCACTGGCCTGTTTGGGAAAGTGAACCCCGCCGATCAGCGTGTCGATACTCATCACCGCCTGCATTCCCGCCGGTACATCGAGTACCGCTGCATCGTCGCCCTGCGACAGGCGAGCCGGATAGTCGTTGTTACCGATGCCGTAAAAATATCGCTCGATCAGTGAAAACTCATTCGGCGGCACGGCTGCTATAAACCGGTTATAGATGCCGCTCAGGCAGTTTCAGGCTGGCGTAGTTTTTGCGACAGCGGGTCGAGTACGCCATTGACGAATCTGTACCCCTCGTCGGCGCCATAGGTTTTGGCCAGATTGACCGCCTCGTTGATCACTACCCTGTAGGGAATTTCGAGATGATGGATAAATTCGTAGGTAGCAATACGCAAAATATTACATTCGATAGGATCGATATGATCTTTGAAATTCTCGACGTATTCACCATAGGTAGCATCGAGCTGCGCAACCTCGGCCGGAATCTGATACAACAGTTCCAGAAAGTACGCTTCATCGCCGGCACTAACACCCTGTTCCTGCAAATACTGGTCTTTGATCCAGTCGAGGCTCTCGCCGGATAACTGCCACTGGTAGAGGGCCTGCAATACCTTGTCACGGGCATGCTTGCGCTTCCTGATAAATCGCGCCTTATCGCCGGCCTCGCCAATAGACTTTTCCATAGCCTGAAAAACTAGCCGATTTTACGCAGCAAACTGATCATTTCGAGCGCGGCCAGGGCAGCATCGGCGCCTTTATTTCCTGCCTTGGATCCGGATCGCTCGATCGCCTGTTCGATCGTGTCGGTAGTCAGCACCCCATTGATGACGGGAATAGAATGCTGTAGCGCTACCGATGAAAGTCCACTGGCATTTTCACCCGCGACGATATCAAAGTGCGGTGTGGCGCCACGAATCACAGCCCCAAGAGCGATAATGGCGTCAAAATTCCCCCACTGCGCAAATTTCTGTGCGACCAGCGGCATTTCAAATGCACCAGGAACGTGGCTTACGGTGATATTCCTGGCGTCGACCCCGGCTCGCGCCAGGGTATCCAGAGCGCCCTGCAACAGGCTTTCGACGATAAAGCCATTAAAACGCCCCACCACGATCGCAATCTTCGCCCCGGCCGCGCTGATATCACCATCGATTCGATTGACTTCACTCATTATGTGGTTCTCCTTCAAATAGCCTTATTCAGTATAGTACTCGACGACTTCGAGTCCAAAACCAGCGAGCGCGTGAAATTTCTTCGGCGCACTGAGCAATTTCATCTTCCGCACACCCAGATCAGCCAGGATTTGAGCGCCGATTCCATAGGTTCTCAAATCGTCCGTTTGATCTTCTTCATGACTGGCTTCGTCACGGATGATCGCTTCGATTTCCCTCACCAGGTCTTTGGGTGTCTCGGCCTGGCGTAAAAATACGATTACACCCTGCCCTAGCCGCTCGATCGTTTTCATCACATCGCGAAGCGGCCAGCCACGACCCGCGGTACCACACAGGGCATCTGCCAGCGTGTTCTGTACATGCACCCGCACCGGGATCGGCTGGTTGGAGTCAATCTTACCCTTTACCAGGGCGATATGCAGATCCTGCGCAATCGTATCTTCGTAGGCGTACAGTTCGAAATCACCGAAATCGGTCGGAAAGCGGGTCTCGACGATGCGTTCAACCGTATGTTCGTTCTCGATCCGGTAGCGAATCAAATCTTCGATCGTGCCTATTTTTATCCCGTGCTTTTTGGCAAATGCTTCCAGATCGGACCTTCGCGCCATCGAGCCATCGTCGTTCAGAATTTCGACGATAACAGCCGCCGATTCGAATCCGGCAAGCCGGGCCAGGTCGCAACCTGCCTCGGTATGACCCGCGCGTATCAACACGCCACCCTGGCGCGCCATAACGGGAAAAATATGACCGGGCTGAACGAGGTCCTGGGGGTTTGCATCCGGTTTTACCGCCGCCAGAATCGTAGTGGCACGGTCTGCGGCTGAAATTCCGGTAGTCACGCCGTCTGCAGCCTCGATAGACACGGTGAAATTAGTATCCATCTGGGTTTTATTATCGCCTACCATGAGTGGCAATCGAAGCTGTTGGCAACGTTGCTCTGAAAGGGTCAGGCAAATCAGACCACGTCCGTGTTTCGCCATAAAATTAATATGATCGGCGGTAACCGCCTCGGCCGCCATCAGGATATCGCCTTCATTTTCGCGTGCTTCATCATCCATGATCACGACCATTTTTCCGGCCCCGATATCTTCAATAATTTCCTTGGTGCTGTTCAATTTCATAATAAATAGGGAATTTGTGCCTGTTAGCTGTCAATGAATCCAGATTTGCTCAGTGTTTCCAGCAATTGATTGTCTGAAAGATTCTGACCCTGCGCTTTACCGCCGATGAGCCTTTCGAGGTAGCGTGCGATGATATCAACTTCGATATTAACCCGTGTATCGATATGATAACACCGAAAAATTGTCTTCTCCTGAGTATGCGGCACTATATTGACGTCGAAACGGTTACCCTCGACCCGATTTACGGTCAAACTGACGCCATCGATAGTAACCGAACCCTTCTGCGCTATGTAGTGCTGTAATTCGGGCGCCAGTTCAAAAGTATAGCGAGTGGATCGCCCCTCATTTTGTATTTCAACAACGCTGGCGAGGCCGTCTACATGACCGCTGACCAGGTGGCCCCCTAATGCGGTATTCAATGTCAGGGCTTTTTCAAGGTTTACCTGGCTGCCAGGTTCGAGCTGGCCCAGGCCGGTTTTTTTCAGCGTTTCTACCGATACATCGGCCGTAAAACCATGATCCTGATAGTCGGTAGCGGTCAAACACACCCCATTGACCGCGATACTGTCGCCGATTCGACTGGCTTTCAGATCAAGGTCGGCGCTATCGATCTCGAGCCGGATGTCCCCGCCATTGCGCTCGATCCTGTCGATTGTACCGATTGCCTGGATTATGCCGGTAAACATTATTTTATTTCCTTCATTTCTCTTGATGCTCAAGACTCATGCGAAGCCGCATGTCTTCACCGATCTTGCGTACTTCGTCGATCCGGCAATTAACACGGGAATCCATAAGGTTAATCTCTCCCAGATCAAACAGGCCGCGCGCCTGGTTTCCGAGCAAATGCGGTGCGATATAAACCACTACTTCATCGACTAGCTGCTGCCGGATCAATGCACCGGCGAGCGTCGCGCCGCATTCGCTATGTACTTCATTGACTTCCCGCGCGGCCAGGTGCGACATGAGCCGCGCCAGATCGATACGCCCGTTGGCGGTATCTTCGAGCAGGGTTACATCTACGCCCCTATCCCTGAACCGGGCCAGGTTAGCCGCATCATTATTTAACGTATATATCCAGATTGCACCCTTTGTAGCGAAAATTTTTTCATTAGCCGTAAGCCGTAATTTCGAATCCAGAATGACCCGAACGGGTTCCCTGACTTCGACCGTCTGCCCTAATTCCGATCGACCGAGGCGCAGGTTTAACGAAGGGTCGTCGGCGATAACAGTCGTTGCAGAAGTCAAAATTGCGGAACTCCGAGCGCGTAGTCGCTGAACATCAAATCTCGCGGCTTCACCGGTAATCCATCGACTATCGCCATTGGCCAAAGCAGTACGCCCATCGAGCGACATCGCCATTTTGAGGCGGACGAATGGACGTTTTCTCTCCATGCGCGATACGAATCCGGTGTTTAAGTCTCTGGCTTCGGATTCCAGTATTCCCTGCACCACCTCGATCCCGGCGTCCCTGAGCTTCTCGATACCCTGCCCGGCCACGAGTGGATTTGGATCCTGCATCGAAACGATTACCCGGGCAGGCTTTAAACTGATTAGCCGATCGACACAGGGTGGGGTCCTGCCCTGGTGCGAACAGGGCTCCAGGGTGATATAAAAATCGCTCGCCGGTGGAATCGACGCATTTTCAATCGCGTTTACCTCCGCGTGGGGGCCACCGCAGAATTCATGCCAGCCCTGAGATACCAAAACCTGGTTACTGACAACCACGCAGCCGACCCGGGGATTGGGATGCGTGGAATAGAAACCCTTGCGAGCCAACTGCAGCGCCTGGGCCATCCAGTATTCATCGTTGTATCGATCCACCTAGGAATCCTCGTCGATGAGCGGTACCTGTCTCCGGTGCATTTCGGGGGTAGGTTCGGTTTCCAGCGTTTTAATCAATTCTTCGAACGCCTGGATATCTTCGAAACTGAGGTATACCGAAGCGAAGCGAATATAGGCAACCTGATCGAGTCTTTGCAATTCATGCATTACCAGGTCGCCAATCTTGCGCGTCGATATTTCACGCGATTCGATCCCGACCAGCTGCTTCTTGACATGGCTTATCGCATCTTCGATTTGCTCAGCCGAAACGGGTCGCTTTTCGAGCGCTCGCATCATACCGTTACGTAAGCGCAATTCGTCAAAGGTGTCACGACTACCGTCACTCTTGATCACCATTGGCATATTCAGCAAGGGTGACTCGTAAGTGGTGAAGCGGGTTTCGCAGGATACGCACTCGCGCCTGCGGCGTACCTGGGTCGATTCCTGGGCCAGCCTGGAATCGACTACTCGGGTATCAGGTGTACCACAGAAGGGACATTTCATAAGTTTTTTGACTCAGCAGTTTTTCGAACCCGGGGGAGACCGGGTCCTGTCTGGCCTGCGCAGCGAAATACTAATCCCGATACACCGGCAGTCGTTGGCAGATTTCGCTCACTTTTGCCTTCACGCCCGCGATGATGTCCTCGTTACCCATATCGTCGAGAATATCGCATATCCAGTTAGCCAATGCGCGTGATTCGGCTTCGTTAAACCCGCGCGTGGTAATCGCGGGTGAGCCGATTCGCAAACCCGAGGTCACAAAAGGCGACTGAGGGTCGTTTGGCACCGAATTCTTGTTGACCGTGATATGCGCCTTACTCAGGGCAGCGTCGGCATCTTTTCCGGTCAGGCCCTTGCTGATCAGCGATAACAGAAACAGGTGGTTGTCGGTTCCACCCGAAACGATATCAAAACCGCGTGAGATAAATTCTTCCGCCATCGCATTGGCGTTGACCAGAACCTGCTTTTGATACTCGATAAAATCCTCGCTCATCGCTTCCTTGAACGCAATGGCTTTGCCGGCGATCACATGCATCAGCGGGCCACCCTGGGTACCCGGGAAAACCATCGAACTGAGTTTCTTTTCAATCTCGGGGTTTGCCTTCGCCAGGATGATGCCACCTCGCGGGCCGCGCAGGGTTTTGTGTGTAGTGCTGGTGCATACATCCGCTATCGCAACCGGGCTTGGGTAACACCCTGCTGAAACAAGCCCGGCGACATGCGCCATATCGACAAATAAATAAGCTCCAACCGAATCTGAAATTTCTCGGAAACGCTGCCAGTCCATGATCCGGGAATAAGCCGAAAATCCGGCCACAATCATCTTTGGTTTATGTTCTTTTGCGAGTGCTTCTACCTGTGCATAATCAATTTCGCCGGTGCTATTGTCGAGACCATATTGCACGGCATTGAACAATTTACCGGAAAAATTGACCTTCGATCCATGGGTTAAATGGCCGCCATCCGACAGGCTCATACCCAGAATCGTATCGCCGGTATCGAGCAATGCAAAATAAACCGCTGCGTTTGCCTGCGAGCCCGAATGCGGCTGCACGTTGGCATAGTCGGCGTTAAACAGCTTTTTGACGCGCTCGATAGCGAGGCTCTCGGCAACATCGACATATTCGCAGCCGCCGTAATACCGCTTCGATGGATAGCCCTCGGCGTACTTGTTGGTCAATACCGAACCCTGCGCCTGCATGACCCTCGGACTGGCGTAATTTTCAGAAGCAATCAATTCGATATGATCTTCCTGGCGCGCCTCTTCATCCTGCATGGCTGCCCACAAATCGGGGTCGAAATCGGCGATATTCATCGATTTGGAAAACATCGGGTTATCCTCGGGTGAAAAAGAAGGCGATTGTACAAAACAGTCTTACAAGAAGCACGAAAAAACACGAGATTGCAGTCATAATAGCGGCATAAAGGCTTGATTTCGGGGCATGCGCCTCGATATTAAGACGATGAACTATTAAGCCCGGATAATGACTGATTGCCAGTCAGCCGGGTTTAAAAACTATACGCTTGCTATAGATACATGTGTATAATTTAGGGTAACTCTGTAAATTCAGGTGGTCATAATGGAAAACGTTGGTATTTACACCCCGCCGAAGAAAAACGACAATATCGTTGCAATCATATCGGATACTTTTTCGGTAGATCTCTCGGCTCAAGATCTGGAAGTCACTCAATCGGCTCAGGACAAACTCAACGAAATCGTCACTCAAAGTGACGATGACGTTTCGGCGATTCGCATCTACATCGGTGGCGGTGGTTGCGGTGGGATGTCCTATGGCATGACATTTACCGACCAGCAGACTGAGTTCGACACGGTATTATCCTTTGGTGGTTTCAAGGTTTTTGTCGACGTGGTAGCGCTCAACTATCTGCGCGGGGCGCAAATCGATTATATCCAGGAGGAAGGTCGCGAAAGGTTCGTATTCAACAATGTGTTCGCTGAAACCGGTGGAACCGGAGCCTGCGGTGGATGTGGTGCAGCGACCGGTTAGTGGTGACGGTTGCGCGTAGGCAATTCTAAACTCCCGACACCTTTGAAAACAAACGCAAAGCCCGGCCTGTCGCCGGGCTTTGTTCTTTTGATCGCGCCGTCCGGCAGCTATCGTATCCATCCTTATCTTGCAGCGGCGAAATCGCTCGGCCTGGATTTAATCGTGGTATCGAACAGCGAACATTCGCTGGTACCACAGGTTGCGAAGGGAATTGCGGTAGATTTCGATAACCCGACCCTCGCCCGAGAAACTATCCTGCACGTGATTGCAGGACTGAATATCGTGTGTGTTCTTGCCACCGACGATGTTTGTGTCGGCCTTTGCAGCCAAATCGCCCAGCATTTAAATCTGCCTCAAAATACACCAGCTGCCGCCCACCTGACGCATCGTAAGGACCTCGCCAGGGGAGCTTTACGGCAGGCCGGCTGCAACACACCTGAATACCAGGTGATCGAAATGGCTGACGCGGCCGAATTATCGACTGTCATGAACTACCCGGTAGTGATCAAACCCCTGAGCCTGTCCGCCAGCCGGGGTGTGATTCGAGCCAACGATACGGCCGAATTTGTCGACGCCTGCCGGCGCATCGATACGATTCTCGAAAACGCCGGGCAATATGGATTCCAGCGGTATCATGTGCTGGTCGAAAGCTATTTAGATGGACCCGAATTTGCGGTCGAAGGGCTTATCGTCGATGGTACTTTTCATCTCCTCACAATATTCGACAAGCCCGAACCGCTGGTCGGGCCCTTCTTCGAAGAAACCTGTTACCTGACGCCCACACAGCTGCACGACACATCGAAACGGGAACTGATCGATGAAGTGTCGCGTTGCTGCCAGGCCTACGAATTGACGCATGGCCCGGTACATGCCGAAGCCCGAATTACCCGAACCGGCGTGGTACTGCTCGAACTCGCGGCGAGAACCATCGGCGGGCAATGTGGGCAACTGATCGAATTTTCTACCCGGCAAAAACTCGAAGAACTGGTAATTCAGGGAATGTGCGGAATCGAACCGAACCTGCCTTCCGACCTGGAAGCGGCCGGCGTTTTAATGATTCCAGTCACAAAATCGGGGCTGCTAAAGCGTGTAGAGGGCCTCACCGCCGCTCTCCGGGTGGAGTTTATCAAAGACATTGAAATTCATATTAACGAGGGATATGAACTGGTTCCCCTGCCGGAGGGATCGAGCTACCTGGGTTTTATATTCGCGCAGGCTCCAACCTACGCGCAAACCTACGAAGCGTTAAAAACCGCATACAGCAATTTGCAATTCGTAACCCAGCCGGTGTGGAAAATCGACCGGCAAGCCGGGTAAGAGGCTTACTTTTTAGCGCCTGGCGGCCTGAAACCCTCTGGCTGCTGCCCGAGATCACCTTCCTTGAAGATAAATCCGAGCATATGCTGCTCTATCAATGCCAGACTGGCTGGATCGGCGGTCGACAGTCCATTCTCATTGATAATCATGGTTTGACGCTCGATCCATTGCTTCCAGCCCTTTTCGGAAACATTTTCATAAATTCGCTGACCCAGTTCACCCGGATAGGGTACACTATTCAACCCCGGCGCCTCTTCACCCAGCACCACACAATTTACCATTCGAGTCATTTCACCACCGATTGAAAAACAGCCCATATACAGTCACCTGGTATCATATCAGATTGTAGCTAAATCAAAATGTATAATTCTACTCGACGGAAAGAATCGGCCAGGCTTTGAGGGTCTCCTGTGCGCAGGCACTCGATTACTTCAACAGGCTAACTGCCGCCAGGCCACATAATATTCTCATTTGACCCCCTGGCCACTGTACAGGTATTAAAATGCTCGGGAATCGAAAAATAATACCTGCCTGCCTGGGGGTTTTTTTAATTTTGTGAACCATTTGTTAGGCACATAACTACGATCGAGCTACATTTAGTTATAATTTTACTATAATTGTTAATAATGCAAGAATACAATCTGATTATAAGGGGTCGATTTGTCGCTCTATAATACACAATTAAGCCCGCGCCCCACTTCAAATTTTCAAATCACTAGCGATGGCGTCTCTCACACTGGGAATGTAAGGACTAGAAATGAAGATTCTATATTGCTACTCGATGAAGAGAATGTCTGGCTCGTAGCTGACGGAATGGGCGGCCACCATGCAGGGGATTTTGCCAGCCAGACCATTACCAACAACCTGGGGCTATTCAAGCAGCAACCCTCGCTGGAAGATTCAATTTTGTTGCTGGAGGAAAATATAATCAGTTCCAATGCCATTATCCGGAATAAATCCAGCCAGCTCGGAAAAAATGCGACTATCGGCAGTACCCTGGTGTGCGTATACTTGTGGCGAAATTTTGCTTTCGCCTTTTGGGCCGGCGATAGCCGGTTATATCGATTTAGAAATGATCAACTCCTGCGGCTGACGGAAGACCACAGCTATGTTGAAGAGTTGGTTAAAATGGGCAAAATTGAAGCCAGCGACGCAGAATCCCACCCCGCTGCTAACGTGGTATTAAAGGCGGTCGGGATATACGACAACCTGTGCCTCGATTTCGACTACTTTGAATTGCTGGATGGTGATATTTTCATCATATGCTCTGATGGTCTGTACAAAGATTTAGACGAAAATAATATTGCACCTATCATTAAAGAGAATAAGGACGATATGGCTCAGTTAACCCAGTCTCTACTTTTGTCAACATTGCAGGCTGGTGGTACGGACAATACGTCTATCATCTCGCTCAAGGTGAGTCAAAAGGATTGATATGTCTGAAGCCTGCGAATCGCTGATAAACGACTATATCGCCGGCACCCTCACGGTTGCCGACCTCAAGCAGGGCTTAAACGACGTATTTGACGCTGCACCTGCTAGCCACGCCGAGGCGCAAAGTCATCTGCAGGGTCTTTATTCCAGTGAAAAAATTGACGCCACTCACTATACCGAGATATCCAAACTAATATCCCGGGTTAACATCCAGTCTACCATTAACAACAATTTGGAAACTGACAGTTCTTACTTTGGCGAAGACAGGACCCTGCTGCTGACCGACCTGGACGAAGAGGAAGACGACGGTTCGAGTGATAAAACGGTGATCGTCAAGATGGAAATAACCGATATGCATGACGAGACAGGGGCCAGGCATTCACCCGCGGATATCTCATCGATCAAACCGAAAATTGTCGAAAAACCACACAAGACCAGAAAATATAAAAACCTCGGGCCTGGAGTCACCCTCAAAGATCGTTTCGTGCTGCTCGAGAAGCTCGGCCAGGGAGGCATGGGGATCGTTTTCAAAGCCAAGGACTTACTGAAGGTAGAGGCGCAGGACAGAGACCCCTACGTAGCAATCAAGGTATTAACCGATGCCTTCAAAAAATACTCTGGTTCGTTTATCGCACTTCAACGGGAAGCCAGTAAGGCCCAGCGCCTGGCGCACCCGAACATCGCAACCGTATATGATTTCGACCGCGACGATAACACGGTATTTATGACGATGGAGTACCTGCAGGGAAAGCCGCTTAACCAGCTAATCAAGGAAATTGCTAAAAAACCGCTCAAACGAGATCATGCCCTGTATATAATTGACGAGCTATGTAGCGGCTTGTCCTATGCTCACGAAAAGAATTTAATCCATTCCGATTTTAAGCCGGGAAATTGCTTCCTGCTCAGTGACGGACATGTAAAGCTTCTCGACTTCGGTATCGCACGTGCGAGTACCCAGACCGATGAAGAGAAAGAAAACACCATGTTCGATCCGGCCAAACTGAGTGCGGTGACGCCTGCCTACGCCACCCCGGAAATGTTTGCCGGCATGAACCCTGATCCCAGGGACGATATCTACGGCCTCGCCTGTGTTTCCTACCAACTTTTATCGGCGGGTAAACACCCTTATAACAAGATCACTTCACCCAAAATCAAGGAACTCGGTATCAAACCAAAACCGATCAGTGGTTTGAATCGTCGACAACAAAAAACGCTGAATAAAGCGCTTTCGGTCAACCGCGAGGATCGCATTTCTTCGGTAGACGATTTCGCCGATGGCATGCGCAGAAAAAAATCCCATACCAAGGCTATAATCCTGGTTACGCTTTTTGTTAGCGTTATAGCCGCCGGTATCGGGTACAAACCTTATCTGTCCTTTCG
>JBGMRM010000012.1:0-2304 GCA_048061415.1 Gammaproteobacteria bacterium
GGCTTTGCCCTGCTGGCCTGGCTAATGCAATCAGCCTGGTTCTACCGCTCGCTCGGCGTCGAGACGGCGTCTACGCATAATGCATTATTACTGTTCTTGCTGATCATGCCCGTTTTCACCTATTTCATCAGCCCGATGTATTCCGCGCTATCGCGCAAGCACGAGTTTGAGGCCGACGAATTTGCCAAATCCAACAGCGACTACCGCGCGCTCATTTCGGCGCTGGTCAATCTGTACAGGGACAATGCCAGTACCTTGACCCCCGACCCGATACATTCGATGTTCTACGACTCGCATCCCCCCGCATCCATTCGTATCAGCCATTTAAATTCGGTCGCTCAATCATCGACGCAGGGTTGAAAAAAGCGTGAATTCTGGAATCATCGATGGCCAGGCGACGGCTTAGCCAACAGCAGAAGAAACGCATCCAGAGCGCCCAGGATGCCACCCACACCAGCTCTGATAACCATATCGATGCCCTGGTAATTTCCCATCACGGAGGAAATATCCTGGTCGAAACAGTCGACACGCGACTGATTGAATGTAAAGTTAAATCAAATTTGGGGGTAATCGTTTGCGGCGATCGAGTGATCTGCGAGGACACCGGCAAGGATGAGTTTCGCGTAGTGGCTATTAAGCCTCGCGATAACCTCCTGCAACGAATCGATGGTTCAGGGAAAACCCGGTCTATTGCAGCAAACCTGAGTCAATTGATGATTTGCCTGGCGGTCAAACCCGAACCCAATCTATTCCTGTTAGACCAGTATCTACTGTCGGCGGAACAACAAAATATTAACCCGGTAATCATTTATAACAAGATTGATTTACTGTCTTCGCCCGAAGACGATGCGTATCAGCTTAAATCGATTTATGCCCCTCTGGGATACACCGTGTTATTTACCAGCGCTAAATACGGGCACGGCCTCGACCGGCTCAAATCATTATTCGACAACCAGACCACTGTATTAAGCGGGGTTTCGGGTGTGGGAAAATCATCGATTACAAGCGCACTGTTACCGCAGGTTGAAATCAAAATTGCCGATATTTCAAAGGCCAGCGAAGAAGGCAGGCACACCACGAGAACCAGTCGACTGTACCACCTACCCAACGGCGGACATTTGATCGATACGCCCGGCGTGCGTGGATTTAACCCGCTGGTCGACGACGGCCAGCCGCTCGGCGCCGGATTTAGAGAAATAGACGAACTTGCGGCCGGGTGCCGATTTAGCAATTGCAGGCATATCAGGGAACCGGGTTGCGCGGTGATAAAAGCTGCTTCAGATCACCAGATATCCGAAAGCCGCTACCGGCACTACCTCAGGCTGCTAGATCCATAAATTTTACGCGGCCGAACCCCTTAGCTGCTTGCCGCCGATCAGGTGCATATGGATATGGAATACCAGCTGGCACCCGTGTTTATTACAGTTGAAAACCAGTCGATAGCCGTCCTGCGCAATACCCTCCTGTCTGGCCACCTGCTGCGCAGCCAGTACCATTTTTCCGACGAGTTCGGCATGCTCGGGTTCCAGATCGTTCACGGTGGCGATCTCAATTTTTGGAACGATCAATACGTGGACCGGAGCCTGCGGATTAATATCCCGAAACGCCAGTATTTCATCATCTTCGTAGACTATATCGGCGGGTAGCTCACGTTTAATAATTTTAGAAAATATCGATTCTGGCATTATAGGCCCTCTCGCTACAGATCAAATTGCTGTCGGCCCGTGAGTGCACGCGACAGGGTGCCTCCGTCGACAAACTCCAGCTCACCACCGAGTGGAATACCTCGAGCCAGCCGACTGGTGCTAACTCCGAATTTGCGCGCTATATCGGCGATAAACTGGGCCGTAATATCCCCTTCCACGGTGGCACTGGTGGCCAGTATAATTTCTTCAACGTCTTCTTTTTGTAGTCGGTGTTCGAGTACCTCCAGACCCAGCTGATCCGGACCAATGCCATCGAGCGGCGACAGGCGTCCGAGCAGGACAAAATAGAGCCCATGATAGGCGCCCGATGCCTCGATCGCCATCACATCTGCAGGTGTTTCGACGATACACACGGTGGCGCTGGTTCTTTTCTGACTGGAGCATATTTTGCACAGGCTGATATCGGCAAAATTTCTGCAGCGTTCACAATGGCGAACTTTTTCCAGGGCGTTTAGCGTAGCCTCAGCGATTCGCCTTGCGCCACGTTGATCGCGTTCGATCAAATAAAGCGCCATACGCTGGGCCGATTTCTGCCCGACGCCCGGTAAACAGGTGAGCGCTGTAATCAGTTCGTCGAGCGAGGGTGATGACGACATTG
>JBGMRM010000012.1:2404-13292 GCA_048061415.1 Gammaproteobacteria bacterium
AAGGGTAATTTAAAGCCAGGTGGCAAGGACAGGCCTGCGGTCATTTCCTGCATCGCTTCCTGATTGGATTTTTCTACCTTGTGAACCGCGTCGTTGATCGCAGCGGCAATCAGGTCTTCAAGCATTTCCCAGTCGTCCCCGACCAGGGTATGGTCAATTTTAACTCGATTGACTTCATGGGTTCCGCGCATTACTACCTGCACCAGACCACCTCCGGATTCACCGGTTAGCTCCTTGCTGGCCAGTTCCTTTTGCGCCTTTTGCATATTTTCCTGCATTTCCTGCGCTTTTTTCATCATATCGCCGAGTGCGCCTTTCATAATATTACCTCTCGTAAAATAGCTGCCCTGCCAATGTTAAACGTCGACCTTTTTCACACTGGATTCAATCAGCTCTGCGCCAAAGGCCCCGTGCAATTTTCGCACGATATCTTCCTTTCTGATCGCATCGATTGCCGCCTGACGTTGTTCCTCCAGTTCGCGATTTCTGGCCTGTTGCGGTGTTTCCACCTCGAGTAGTTCCTGCGCCAGCAAATCAAGTTTTAATGATACTCCAAGTTTTGAGTTAATCGCCTGTGTTATTTCCTCTCGGATTGTGGCATTCATCAATTCCAGTATCTCTGGCTGCAATTTCAGGCAAATGCGATTTTGTTCGAAAGACTCGACGACGCTGTTTATCGCGATTTCCTGCGCCAGACCCTGTAGCCCCAGTTCGTAGGCAAGCGACGACCACTCGATCGAATCGCTGGCCCTGGGTACTATCGCAGCTGGCGGCGGATCGGCCTGTCGGGGGAGGGATGGCTGTGTTGCAGCAGCAATCTGTCCCGGGTCGATATCATCCCTCGACTCATCTACGCCTGTAATCGAATGCTTATCCTGAGATTTAGCCTGCTGCTGAATTACGGGCTTTTTTTTTCCATCGATGCCTGCGTGTCGGCGCCTGTATCGGGTGAAAAAGCCAGCAGTCTCAACATCAGCATTTCGAAACCGACGGCCGCGTCCGGACTAATGCTCAGGTCGCGGCGTCCCTGCAACATGATTTGATAATAAAGTTGAATTTCTTCACCCGACAGGCGTTCTGACAGGCTAGCAACCTGCTCTCCGAGCCAGTCGTCTTCGGGTTCTAAAGCGATCTCGCTCCTCGATAGCGCCATTTGATGAAGCAAGGAGATCATTTCGGCGCAAACCCGCTGGTAGTCGGGGTTATGGGAAATCACATTTCTGGCTTCTTCGACCAGCCTGCCTGCATCCTGTTGCACGAGTGAATCGAATAGTTTAACCAGGTAATCCCTGGAAATAGTGCCCAGCATCGCCTCGGTCGCACTCAATGAAACCGAGCCGCCGCCACAGGCAATAGCCTGGTCGAGCAGACTCAGTGCATCGCGCATACTACCATCCGCTGCGCTAGACAGGAGTGTCACCGCGGCGGCTTCCGTTTTCACTTTCTCCTGCTCGAGTAAATACTGCAAATGCGACTGGATTTGCTGTTTCGACATGCGCTTCAGGTTAAATTGCAGGCAGCGCGACAATACGGTTACCGGTAATTTTTGAGGGTCGGTAGTCGCGAGCAGAAACTTGATATGCGGCGGCGGTTCTTCCAGGGTTTTCAGTAACGCGTTGAAACTATGCTTCGACAGCATATGAACTTCGTCGACCAGGTATATCTTGAAGCGCCCGCGCGTTGGCGCATATTGGACATTTTCGAGTAATTCGCGCATATCATCGACACCGGTTCGCGATGCGGCATCGATTTCGATCAAATCCAAACTGCGCCCCTCGTCTACTTCGAGGCAGGAAGTACATTCGCCGCAGGGTTCGGAACTGATGCCGGTATCGCAATTCAGGGATTTGGCGAAAATACGGGCTATGGTGGTTTTCCCCACACCGCGCGTACCGCTAAACAAATAAGCGTGATGAAGACGCTCGCTATCGAGCGCGTTAACCAATGCCTGCACGACATGCTCCTGCCCGACCATTTCCTGGTAATTGCGGGGACGCCATTTTCGCGCCAGCACCTGGTAACTCACAGGCTTAGCCCTGACAGGGGATGACGCGATGACAGATCGGCGCCGGAATGATTGCATTCGATAAGCATGGTCGTGTTGTCTGCGGCTAAAGGTGCTTGCATTGGCTTATCGATCATTCGACACTGATTAGAAAACTGGCGGCGACCTGAATCAGTACACCTCCGCACCCGATGTCCCTGCTACCGTTGCTCCCTTCCGGGCCTGGCGGGGTTTACAGTTAATCGTCACGAAGGGACCGAAGCAGGTCACCATTGCAAGAGCAAGATCATAAAGCTTGTCAGGTTAAAATGAAAGCGAAGGGGCCCTTGAGCAGGCGCTGCAGCAATCGCCTGCTTTCAGCAGGGTTCGAAATCAGGGCGCGACCGGAGGCGCCACAGGTTTTTCTTGTCATCGCGCCTGTTTGAACCGAAAATACCCGCCCGTCCCGCAGGTAGTTTATAAGGTCCCATGACCAAAAAAAAGAAGTCCAGCTCCAGCGACAATACGATCGCACTCAACCGTGTGGCCCGCCATCACTATTTTATCGAGGATGAGCTCGAAGTCGGTATCGTGCTCGAAGGCTGGGAAGTGAAAAGTCTGCGTGAAAAGAACCTGCAACTGAAAGAAAGCTACGTGATGGTAAAAAATGGAGAACTCTGGATTACCGGCGCCCACATCAGCCCTCTGAACACGGCATCGACCCATATCCGGCCGAATCCCACACGCATGCGTAAACTGCTCGCACATCAAAGGCAGATCGATCGCCTCATGGGTATGGTAGACAGGCGTGGTTATACCCTGGTCGCGCTATCGGCCTACTGGATTCGAGGCCGGGCTAAAATTAAACTTGGTATCGCCAAAGGCAAGAAGTATCACGATAAACGAGCGACCGAAAAAGATCGTGACTGGCAGCGTGATAAGGCCAGAATCCTGAAACATTCGTAGGACAAGGCTAGACCGAATCGTCGCACTGCTCCTCCAGGAATTTAACATACTCCTGGTGCGCCTGTTCCGATGCTTCACTCCCCCGCCATACGGGCAAAAGACCATTTCGTGTAACAGGCTGGCGCTTTGCTATGTCGGTACCCAAAACCTGCCCGAGGTCGGATTCATCCAGGCCTAGCGCAGTTTGACCTCCAGTCATCGCCAGATACACTTCGGACAGGATTTGCGCGTCGAGTAATGCGCCGTGCAGGCTCCGCCGGCTATTATCGATTTCATAGCGCCTGCACAGTGCGTCCAGACTGTTTTTCTGCCCCGGGTGTTTTTGGCGAGCCATTACCAGGGTATCCAGCACGCGGCAATGCTGTTCAATCGAATTTGACTCGCCCTCCAGTAATCCCAGTTCGTAATCGAGAAAACCGACATCGAAGCGCGCGTTATGGATCACCAGTTCGGCGCTATCGATATAGGCGAGAAAATCCTCTGCTATCTCGTGGAAGCGGGCTTTATCCCGCAGAAATTCGTTGCTGATACCGTGTATTTCATAGGCTCTGTCGTCAATTTCACGCTCGGGGTTTAAATAATAATGCCAGTGGTTTTCGGTGATACGCCGGTCGATTAATTCGACACAGCCGATTTCGATAATGCGATGGCCCAAACTGGTCTCCAGGCCGGTGGTTTCAGTGTCGAGTACTATTTGTCTCATTTTTTTGCAGTCCCGATTTCTATCGCCTGGTTTGCAAGCCGGTCGGCTATTTCATTACCCCTGTTGCCGGAATGGCCCTTGACCCAGCGCCAGACAATCCGGTGTCTGTCTTTCTGTTGTTCCAGTTTCTCCCACAGATCAACGTTTTTTACCTGCTTTTTTGCCGCAGTTTTCCACCCATTCGATTTCCACTTATCGATCCATTCAGTGATTCCCTGCAACACATATTTTGAATCGGTATTCAAGTCGATGTCGCAGGAACGCTTGAGCGCTTGCAAACCTTCGATAACGGCAGTGAGCTCCATACGATTATTCGTCGTTTGGGGGTCGAAGCCGTTGAGGGTTTTCTCCGTATCTCGATAATTCATTAATACACCCCAGCCCCCGGGTCCGGGATTACCTCGGCAGGCGCCATCGGTATACATGGTTACCTTAATGCTCATATTTCATCCCATAACCATCATTTCTGGCTAGACAGGCCACTGGGGCGGGCAACCTTTCCCGGTAGTAATTTGCGCGCCGCCCAGCGATGTCGTATTGGGGTCATAGGTGCAATATTTTTGTTATAAACCAGCACATTCAATGCGCCAGAGAATTTAATCCAGTTTTTCAGACCCTTTTCCAGCCAGGAAAGGCGTCGGGTAGCCGACAGATGCTGGATGGGAGGCACATATCCCACGCGGTAATGTTTTTGCCGATCGAAACCAAGCAATTTTAACCAGTCCTTCAGGCGCCTCGCGGTATAATAGTGCCCACCCCAGGGCGCCCGCTCCAACCAGGACTGAAAGAAATGACGGACACCCCACAGGGATAGTGGATTAAAATCGATAATGATTAACTTTCCTTCTGGAATCAATACCCTGAAGGCTTCACGTAAATTCGCATGAGGTTCGCTCGAATTGGACAGGTGATGCATCAACACCAGCAGATCAACACTATCATTAGCGATCGGTAGCAACGATGGATGTACCTGTAGATCCACGTTTGAATTACTCCTGTCGAGGTTGAAATGATGCTTCACACGACACGATTCGAGCAACAGGTGCGCATGACTGGTGCACCCCATTTGCAATGAATGGTATCCAAAGCTTGTGGCCAGTACCGGCTCCAGTACCGCTTTTAAATCCTCAATCAAGTGTTGGCCTAATGGTGACCAGTACCACTCATCAATGCCTGAGTTTGGGTTTTTATTCTGATTTTGTGGATAATTTTGCATTTGAAACTTGGAACTTGAACTGTACAATGGCGGCATTTTAGCGTCTAGGCGGCTTCTATACTAATGATAATAAACGGGATTTCTAATTTAGCGCGCTATCGAAAGCAATTTTTGACAGTGATTTTTCCACTTCTACTGGGAGCCTGCAGCACGTTTCCGGCCCAATTACCGGTTCTGGCAGATACTCAAGATCAGGATATCGCGAAGATTCAGGTCGATTCGGCAGTGCCCGAAAGCGAAGCAATCGATCCAGCCGAGGTGGACCCCAATTTCTTCGCTGGTTATTTTGAGACCCCGAAACCGGACTACGGAATCGAAAATTATCCCCTGGTGGTGTTATCGCAGCCCAAACCAACTGCAATAGTCGCCTCAACAGGGATAACGCTAGCATCCAAAATGGCACAGACTCGCGAGTCTATCCTGTTGCAACGCTACGAGGCCGGACTGAAGGTACTCGCAGAATTTGAAAGAGCAAACAACGCCTGGTACCGGTTGCAGCGGGGCATGCAATTAACCCCGGTGTTAAACGACCGGGTCACCGCACAGCTAAACTGGTACCTGAATAATCGAGGATATCTCGAACGTGTCATGCAGCGTGCCAAACTGGTACTGCCTTTTATTCTGGATGAACTGGAAAAAGATAACCTGCCGACCGAACTCGCGCTGCTACCCATCGTAGAAAGTGCTTACCAGACTTTCGCCTACTCGCGCGGCCGCGCATCCGGTATGTGGCAAATTATTCCATCAACCGGCAGATCTCTTGGGTTGAAACAAAACTGGTGGTATGACGGGCGGCGTGACATTATCGAATCCACGCGCGCCGCTATTCGTTATTTAAACACGCTGGCGGGGGAATTTAATGGTGACTGGGATCTGGCCCTGGCATCCTATAACGCGGGTCCAGGCAATATCCGAACAGCCGTTCGATACAACAGGAAACGAAAGCGACCGACCGATTTCTGGAGTTTGACACGAATTCGTAAGGAAACGAAAAACTATGTGCCTAAACTTTATGCACTAAAGGAGCTGTTCGGTAACCCGGAACGATACCAACTGGAATTCTTGCCCAGCAGTAACGAGTTAAGCCTCGAAGTCGTCGAACTCGACCGGCAGATAGACCTGGCTTTGGCCGCCGACCTGGCGGGAATAACAATCGACGAACTATATCAATTCAATCCAGCCTTCAATCGCTGGGCAACCTCACCCAGTGGTCCGCATCGCCTGTTATTGCCTAAAAACAGGAGTGAGCAGTTTAAGCTGGCTTTAAAGGAAATCCCGGCCGAAAAACACATTAACTGGGTACGTCACAAGATCAGGCCCGGTGAAACATTGAGCGAAATTTCACGCAAATATCGAACCACGACGGCCTTGATCAGAAACGTGAATAAAATTCGCGGTACACAGATCCGGGCAGGCAAATACCTGACCATTCCTACGGCAACCAAATCTTTAAAATCCTATACCCTGAGCAAAACTGCGCGGCAGAATAGAATTCAGAATACCCGTCGCAGTGGACAGAAACAAATTCACGTGGTACGCGCAGGTCAAAGTTTTTGGAGCATTTCCCGACGCTACGGTGTTTCTACCGATGCCCTGGCCAAATGGAATGGGATGGCCCCGAGCGATACGCTTAGCATTGGCCAAAAGCTAAGCGTTTGGACCAGCAAAAAACGCCCGGTACAGAGCATTGCCAGCCTGATAGATACGGGGCCAAACCTGGGCCTTCAGGCGCTGAGATATACCATAAGAAAAGGTGACTCGCTATACCTTATCGCGAGTAAATTTAATATTCGCGTAGCGGATATCAGGCGTTGGAATAAAATCGGCAAGTATCTGCAGCCTGGTCAAAAAATTAAACTGTACATCGATATAACCCGACAATCAGGATAAATCGATAATCATTTACGCGTTATGGCGACGACCTGGTTGAATCCGCATAGACATTGCCTGGTTGATTTATCCCGCTTCAGACGCCAAAATAAGACCGTTTTTTAACCTGTATTTAATGGAAGACCAAAGAACAAGACATGTCGTTAAAAATTGATCCCAATCAAATCAAATCCCTCTCGCCGATCAATTCATTGAACCCCGAGAACATACGGGAACTGGTTAAAAAAGTGTCCTCGACCACGATAAAGACAGGGCATTATATATTCAAGAAAGGTGACACTGAAAAGAGCCACGTTTATGTATTGCAGGGTGAAGTCGAACTGGTGCTGCGCAAGAAAGTGGTCAAGGTAATCAAGGCAGGCACCCCTGATGGGCTCGAACCCATCGCGCACAGTTTTCCCCGAGCGGTTTCAGCAAGAGCCAAATCAGACCTGGTCATCACCAAAATCAATAGCGATATGCTTGACATTATGCTGACCTGGGATCAAACCGGTAATTACATGGTAGAAGAAGTAGAAGAAGAAGACGATGAAACCGACTGGATGTCTCGAATTTTGCAAACACGCGCCTTCCATCGCATCCCACCCGCCAATATTCAGGCCATGTTTATGCGTATGGAATCCATTTCCTATAAACCTGGCGATAAAGTGGTTGAACAGGGTCAGGACGGTGACTTCTTTTACATCATAAAGGAAGGCAGGTGTATGGTATCGAGAGCCACGCCGGCTAATCCGAATGGAGTTAAACTGGCCACGCTATCGGTGGGTGACAGCTTTGGTGAAGAAGCATTGATATCGGAAACCAAACGCAATGCAACCGTTACCATGCTGTCAAAAGGTAACTTAATGCGCCTCAACAAAGAGGACTTTAACTCTTTGTTAAACGAGCCTCTTCTAAACTGGGTAAACTACCAGGAAGGCAAGGAACTGGTAGCTAATGGCGCCGAATGGCTCGACGTTCGTTTACCGGCTGAACACAACGCCAACCACATCAGGAATAGCATCAACATTCCGTTAATCTTTTTACGTATGAAGGCAAATTCCCTCGATAGCAGTAAAAAGTACGTCATTTATTGCGATACCGGGCGAAGAAGTTCAGCGGCTTCTTTCCTGCTCAACGAAAAAGAGATAGAAACCTACGTGCTGAGGGACGGGGTAGATACCGCAGCAGCAGAAGATCTTAAATCCTGACCCCTGACCTGCAGGCCCCGTGCGGCTCAGTTCAGGTATCCGGAAATACTACCTTCGTCAATTTCATCGATCTGTTCCGCTTCGAGAAATTCATCGGCGTAGTCAAGATAGATTTTCTCCCTGATAAAAATATCGAAAATATCAGGATCTATATGCTGGTCTTTTTTCATGTTCCCCATGATCTTCAGGCATTCCGATAATTTTTTACCTTTCTTGTATGGCCTGTCGCTCGCTGTCAGGGCTTCGAAAATATCTGCGATAGCCATAATTCTCGCCTGCACTGACATCTCGTTCCTTTGCAACCCCCTGGGGTAGCCGGTTCCATCCATTTTTTCGTGATGGCCTCCCGCGTATTCCGGGACATTTTGCAAATTCTTCGGAAAGGGCAAGGACTCGAGCATTTTGATGGTCGCGACAATATGGTTGTTGATAACTTTGCGTTCGTCATCGTTCAGGGTACCGCGCCGAATACACAGGTTTTTATATTCATCTTCCGAGATCAGTGGCCTAAGCGCGCCACCGAGGTCCACCCAATTATATTTTGTCAGGTTTGAAACGCGCGTAATGTCTTCATCCGACATGAATTCACCGCCGATATTGATTTTTTGTAAAAAGGCCAGATCGTCACGATATTGCCGGCATTGATCTTCATACCCCTGTTTCAAACTCGCTAAATTGTCTTGCGCACCATCGCTGTCTATGCGGGCGCGCAAATAAGCAATTTCCGCATCGCGCAATAGCAACTCGATCCTGCTCTCGAGAACATGGATACGGTCGAATATAGTCTCCAGCTTGGTCGCTTTATCCATCACATATTCAGGTGTTACAACCTTGCCACAATCGTGTAACCAGGCAGCTGTCTCAAGTTCGTAGCGGTCCTTATCGGTAATACGGAAATTTTTTAATGGCCCACTTTTCGTACCATGTGCCGCCTCTGCAAGCATCATAGTCAATACCGGGATTCGTCGGCAATGTCCCCCGGTATAAGGTGATTTGTCGTCAATCGCACTGGCTATCATTTTGATGAAAGATTCAAACAAGACCTGCAATTCGGTAATCAGACGACGCTGGGTCAACGCCACTGCCGCCTGCGATGCCAACGATTCGGCTAATTGCTGATCAACTTCGTTAAAGGCGATGACTTCTCCGGACTCGATATCCCGCGCGTTGATCAGTTGCAGGACGCCAATTGTTTCTTTTTCGTGGTTTTTCAATGGGAATGTGAGTATCGAACGGGTCCTGTAACCCGTCTGGCTGTCGAATTTGCGCGTCCCCGTAAAATCGAAACCATCTTCATGGTAGGCATCGTCGATATTGACCGTTTCTCCTGTCAATACACAGTGGGAGACTACGTTAGTGTGGTTTTCTTCGCCATCCTTGAATAATGAGATAGGTGGAAAGGTAATTTCATTGCCGGAAGTCCCGCCCATCTGTATATCCAGCGAATCATTCGAAATAATTTCGAAACTGAGCGTATCCTGCTGGAGAAAATAGAGTGACCCCCCATCCGCGTGCGTCAGGGATTTTGCGCCCATCATGATCAATTCCAGCAACCTCCGCGTGTTGTTTTCAGCGGAGAGTGCAATTCCTATTTCGTTGAGACGGTCTATTCTTGCAAGTAACTCTGACATAAGCCCATTTTTTATCTAGACAATTTGGAAAAGCCTTAGCTTCAGGATAAAAGATATTTTAGTGTTTAACAGAATATCATTTCAACTGGCATTTTTTTCACCCGAAAACTGGTAATAATGCACTTTCAACTTTATAGTTCAGCCTGACAATATATAGCGCAGGTCTGATTACCGTCGAATCAAGCTTAAATCCGCTTCGATCGATAATCACCTGGATAATGAGAAAAATGGAGGACGAGGTTTCAATTACCTCGGCCCCGACCAATGATAAAAAATAGTCCGGGGACTATAATCGGGGGCTCATTTGTATCGGGCTATCTAATCTTGCCCGAACTAAAACCCTGCGATTGATATATGCCGATAAACATCGATAAAGATAAAAATGTGTGTTGTGACAAATTCCCCTGGTCGTTCAGGGATGGAGCCGGTAGTGTGACTGTCGAAGATGCCTGATTCCAGGGAGTCAGTATGAAAACCCGTTTTTGGAGTAGCGACTGGCTTGCCGGGCTCACTATTACCATTGTTTTCATCCTGTTGTCTGGAACCGCCAGCATCCAGGGCCTGGAACGTGCAGCCTACGACTGGGGCGTGAGGGAAACCGATAGACGACCCTCCGACAAGATAGCCGTCATCGCCATAGACGACGAAAGCATCGCCAATATTGGCAGATGGCCGTGGCCGCGCGACCTGCATGCAGAACTGATAAACAAACTCTCCAGGGGCGGCGCCAAGGTCATCGGACAAACCGTATTATTCCTCGAACCTCAGATTGACCCGGGAACCCAGTACATCAGGGATTTGATCGAATTTTTCTCTAGCGCCAGCTTCAACGAAGTACCCGCCGATATCGACACGCTCGGGGCGATGCTGGAACGGCAAAGCTACAGTAAACCAGTTGCCGATATTCGAGATTTTTATCTACAGTCGACCATACAATCACGCCTGAGCCAGGATATTGAAACGCTGAAATCCCGGCTGTTCGATGCCGAACAATCGCTTAACACCGATGCCAAACTGGCCGAGAGTTTTTTACAGGCAAAAAACGTCGTCATAGCGATGCCCTTTATCCTCGGTGTACCACGAGGCAATCCCGATCGGGAGTTGCCCGATTTCGTGCTTAAAAACTCGCTCTCGCTGATTAACGATCGGGTAGCAGCGCAAAGCCAGGGGCTGTTTCCGATTACCACGGTGGATGCCATACCCCCGATTGCCGAAGTTGGCCCATTTGCCTCGGCGATCGGCCATCTTAATGCGGTTCTCGACGTAGACGGTGGCATGCGTTCCGAGCCACTGGTGCTACAGTATTAC
>JBGMRM010000013.1:0-13264 GCA_048061415.1 Gammaproteobacteria bacterium
AATAAACTTTCTACGACCGATCTCTGCACCGGTCTTAATTTCATCATTCATCGATAATTCTCCTCGGTATTTTCTGATGATTTTTTGCAACTCTGCGGTATTTCAGTGTGAGATTGCTACAGAGTCCAAAACTATAGTTTTTATTTAATCTGGAATGCCCTCGGTTTTTGACCCTGACGCAACCTGTCCTTATATGCGTTTTCCCAGGAGACTTGCAGGCAATTCAATATCGTTCCAGATCTCTTGCTATATTACGAAACTATCAAGTTGAAATGATTAACAGTCTCTATTATTTTCGCAACCTTAAGTATGAACCTTTCGATTCTTCTTGGCAACTTCCCGCAAAAGGCCTTAGCCGATGCAATTTTTGTTGTAATATCAACTGCTAAACTAGCATCCAACTCTTGAAAGTTAATAGTACCAAAAGCTAGCTTGTTATTGGGCCAGCGAAAAATGACAGCCGAGGTACAGGATTACGCAATGCACGACGACAGACCGAATATTTCCCAGACTATTCATGACACCCTGGATATTGCAACGCACATTGCCGGGCTTTATTTCAGGCAACCAGTCCCCGTCGATATAAAACCCGACGATTCGCCGGTGAGCCTGGCCGATCGTGAAATCGAGCAGGCGATACGGAATATGCTGGGCGAGCGCTTCCCCTTGCACGCTATTTACGGAGAAGAGCAGGGTCGGAGCAGTGGCGAGGATGGAACCTGGGTGATCGACCCAATCGACGGCACCAAGAGCTTTTTGCTGGGCAACCCTCTATTCGGTTGCCTGGTCGGTTTCGTCAGGGAAAATGTCGTACGCGCGGGTGGTCTCGCGATGCCCGCATTGAACGAAATCTGGTTCGCCGACCGAAGCGGGCACACGACCTTCAATAGCAAGCCTTGCCGCACCAGTCAATGCCAGGACCTGTCCAGCGCAAACCTGCTGACTTCGTCTCCCGATTTTTTCAACCCGGAAGAATTCCAGAAATTTGAAACCCTGAGCGAGCAGATTCGATACCGGCGCTTCGGCGGCGACTGTTACACCTACGCGATGCTGGCCGGTGGCTGGGTCGACCTGGTGGTCGAGTCGGGGCTGTATCCATTCGATTATCTGCCATTGGTGCCGATTGTCGAACAGGCGGGTGGTGTGATTACCGACTGGCAGGGCAACCCGCTGGGACTCGACTCAGGGTCGCAGGTCATCGCCGCAGCGACGCCGCAATTGCACGACGCGGCATTGAAGGTGCTTGATTCGGGATAATAGCTGGACTGTTCAGCCTTCGAGCAGGTGCTCGATCGCGGCGCGCGCCTGCGCCGCTTGTTGCTCGCTTGAAATATCGCTGGCCGGTATCAGCTGTGTGCGGCGCGCCTGCAGTTCCCGCCACACCGCCGGGGCAATTTTGTAGCTAGTACGCAGGTCGCGCATCCAGGCACTGCCGACACCGCGCGGGTAATGCAACAGCCCCTTGCCGATCAAATCGCGCAGCACCGGCGCATCGTGGCGTGCGATCAACGATTGGCGGTTAGCGATCAACAGGTAGCGCATTACCGCTCGCTCTTCGTTTTTCAGCTCCGCCCACAATTCATCGACCCGCTGTGCGACATTTTCTCCGTCGCTTTTTGATTGCCGCATGCGCGTGCTATTCGAGACTCGCAAGCGATAGGCATCGCGCTGCGTGGGGCTCCAGAAAGGTTTGTCGCCGGACATGCAATACTCAGGTTAATTTTGCCATGCGCGCGAGGCGCTGGCGGCGCCGCGAGCTGCCGCCGGATACAGAACCGGAAACCTTCGTTACGATTTTAGCCGGTTGTTCGAGCGGCAGCGTCACCACGCTTGCTAAATTGGGAAACGCTTCGCTCGCGTGCGGGATGGCCATAGCGCCAATAAAGTGTTCCTGAAAACGCGGCTCGACAGCGGTTTCGATTTTCTCTATTCGCTTCACCAGGCCTTCAATTTCATCGCGCGCCTGCTTGTTAAGCAACGCTATGCGCGCACCGGTACCCGCGGCATTACCGGCGGAAGAAACCCTGTCCAGCGGGCAATCCGGCAGCATGCCGAGCAGCATCGCGTACTTAGTATCGATATGACTGCCGAAGGCGCCGGCGAGCACCACACGATCGACCGCGTCGATATCGAGGTGATCCATGAGTAGTCGGGCGCCCGCGTAGAGCGCGCCCTTGGCGAGCTGAATGTTACGCACATCATCCTGGGTGACGATGATTTCCGGTGCATCCTGGTTCGTTTCATCTTTGTACAGCAGGTAGCAAAAGGTTTCGCCGTCAGGCCGCACGCGTGGGGAGCGCACCGCCAGGTCACCGTTGATTACGCCGTCTTTGGTGAGCAGACCAGCGAGGAACATTTCCCCCAGCACTTCGATGATACCCGAACCGCAAATGCCTGTGACGCCGGTACTCGTTATCTCTGACTTAAAATTGTCTTCATTCGACCACAATTGGCTACCTATGACCTGAAATCTAGGCTCTAGCGTATCTGGATCGATGCGCACGCGTTCGATCGCGCCGGGGGCAGCGCGCTGGCCGCAGGAAATTTGTGCGCCTTCAAACGCTGGCCCTGTCGGCGATGACGCGGCCAGCAATCGATCGCGATTGCCGAGCACGATTTCCGCATTGGTGCCGACGTCGATGATCAGTGTTATTTCATCTTTTAAGTGTGGGCTCTCGGAGAGAATTACCGCGGCGGCGTCGGCACCGACGTGGCCGGCGATGCAGGGCAAAAAATAGGCGCGCGCGCCGTAGGCGATGTCGAGGTGCAGGTCTTCCTCGGCGTAAATTTTGACCGATTGATCGGTGCACAGCGCAAACGGGGCGAGACCGAGTTCAGACGGGTCCAGCCCCAGCACCAGATGGTGCATGATGGGGTTGCCAACCAGCACCACTTCGATGATCAAACGTGGATCAATTTCGGCGCTGGCCGCGGTTTCCTGCGCGAGCTGGTTGATGGTGTCGAGCACCACTTTGGTCATTTCGCCCAGCCCTTCGGGGTTGTCGGTGAGGTAACTGATGCGGCTCATCAAATCTTCGCCGAAACGGATTTGTGGATTCATCGCGCCCGATGCCGCCAGAACTTCGCCGGAGCTTAGATCGCACAGGTGGCAGGCCACGGTGGTCGAGCCGACGTCTACTGCAAGTCCGTACAGGTGTTCCTCAAATCCTGGCCACACGCCGACGATTTCGTCGTACTTTCCGAGCGTGCGGCGCACCGCGACGGTGACCTTCCAGTCGCCCTCGCGCAGCGCCCACTGTAATTTGCGCAGCACATGCAGGTCGGTATCTTCGATGACGACGCCCCAGTCCTGATTGAGACTGGTGATCAGCCGCTGGTAGTCGCCTGAAGGGTGGTGCAGGTCGGGCTTGCTAACTTCCAGATAGTGCGCTTTGACCACCGGATCGATCTCGATGGTGCGTGCTTCGGCGCGTTTGCGCACCAGTTGGCGGTGTACCTGGCTCTCGGGTGGCACGTCGACCACCGCGTCTGCCCGCAGCCGCGCCTGGCAGCCGAGCCGGCGATCCGATTTAAGCCCTTTGATTCTGTCGTATTTTTGCTCGCGTACGGTCGGTGGTTCGACACTATTCGCCGACGAGCTAATGCCGTGTTTGGCATAATTGCCTGTACCGACCACAACCTGACAGCGGCCGCAAATACCGCTCCCACCACACACCGAATCGACGTCGACGCCGAGCCGACGGGCGCAGTCGAGCAACGATGATCCCAGTGGGAAATGACCTCGTTTACCCGATGGCGTAAACACGACATAGGCGGATTCGGTCATGCGTTCTGGCGCAATAGGCGCATACGGCGTCGGCTAATCTTCGGGATAAAGGGGTCGGCGGCTTTTTCAGCGGGGGGTGCCGGGCTGGCTATCGGTGCTGCCGTGGCTGTTGGCTGATTGGCTCTCGAAGCCTCCCACTGGCGGCTCAATTTAATCCACTTGACGCAATTGCGGTCGTGGCCCATCACTACGTCAGCGCCTTTCACCGCCATCATTTCCGGCAAGTGCAACGGGTTGGTGATGGCCGAGGTCATGCCTGCACCAATCGCCATCGACAGAAACGAGGCGTTCAAACCGTGGCGGTCTGGCAGGCCGAAGCTAAAGTTGGAGGCGCCACAGGTGGTATTCACTTTGAGTTCTTCGCGTAGGCGACGAATCAGTCGCAGCGCGCCGATGCCGGCGGTATCGACCGCTCCAACCGGCATGATCAGTGGGTCGACCACGATATCTTCACGCGCAATGCCAAAGTCTGCGGCGCGCTCGACTATTTTTTTCGCCACCGCGAAACGCACATCCGGGTCTTCCGAGATGCCGGTTTCATCGTTAGAGATGGCCACTACCGCCGCACGGTATTTTTTGATCAGCGGCAGTACAGCTTCCAGCCGTTCCTCCTCACCGGTCACCGAGTTGACCAGTGGCTTACCCTGGTACACCGCAAGCCCGGCTTCGAGCGCCTCGACAATCGACGAATCGATCGACAGCGGCACGTCGGTCAGCGACTGCACCAGCTTAATGCAGTCAGCCAGAATCGTCGCTTCGTCCGCCATGGGAATACCGGCGTTAATATCTAGCATGTGCGCACCCGCTTCAACCTGGGCTAGGGCATCGGACTCGACGCGCGAGTAATCACCGACCTTCATTTCTTCGGCGAGTATTTTGCGCCCGGTGGGGTTGATACGCTCGCCGATGATCACGAAAGGCTCGTCGAATCCAATGACCAGTTCACGGCTGGCAGAACTGATGACGGTCCTGGTCATAATATTTTCTTCGCGCCGAGTCGGATCATCTGCGTAGCTCTGAATGCGTCATTATCACATTGAAAGCGCACTAGGAGGCCAGTGCGGTTTGCTTGCCCGCCGCCACCAGACGGTGCACCGTCTCGACGGCCCTCGGGGCATTTTCGCCGTAGCCGTCGGCACCGATATGGTCGGCGAATTCTTCGGTCACTGGAGCACCGCCGACGATGACAGGAAAAGGCGATTTAACCTTTTTGAACAAGGCAACGGTTTTCTGCATCGATGGCATTGAGGTAGTCAGCAATGCGGACAGGCCGACCACATCGGGTTGCATTTCGTTGGCGGCTTCCAGCACTTCATCCGGGGTGACATTGACGCCGATATCGATCACGTCGTAACCTGCGCCTTCCAGCATCATGCCAACCAGGTTTTTACCGATGTCGTGCACATCTCCCTGCACGGTGGCGAGAACAATTTTGCCTTTTGGTGGTGCGCCGGTCCGCGTGAGAATGGGGCGTATCACCTGTAGCCCGGCTTTCATCGCGCGCGCCGCCATCAGCATTTCCGGCACGAAGATAGCGCCTTTGGCGAATTCATCGCCGACTTCATCCATCGCCGCGATGAGGCCGCCGTTCAATACTACATGTACGTCCATTTCTTTTTCCAACGCCTCTGTGACCAACTCGGTGACCAGCTCGCTATCGTTATTGAGCACGGCGTCGAAGATTTCATCGAGTATTTGGTCCTCTGCGGAAACTTCCCCGTCGAACCCGGCGGCAGCGATCAGTGCCGCGTCATCGATCAATACTTCCTCTTCGCCGGTTTCTCCGCGCGCTTCGGGGGTGCCGGCAAACTGCTGGCCGGCCCACGGGCGGTCGCCTTCGCGGAACTGTCTCACCGCATCAATGGCGACACGTACATTGTCAGCCGGCGTTACGGCCGACAGCGAGCAAAAATAAACGCAGCCACGACCCTCGTGTTGTTCAATCGCTTCCATATATTCGTACACGCGTTGCCGAATGGCTTCATCGGGTCCATTCTGGAAAATATTATTATCTACGCCCAATACAATCGGCTTGTCGTGTTTTTTGGCGTAGGCTATGGGTTCGGCCAGGCCGACTTTCCATAAATCCGGGTCCTGAATTTTAAAATAATCCGGCGTGACTTTCAGCTTGCTGTCCCAGAAACGCTGCTTGTCGTCGGTGAACGAGTCACCCCACCAGTTATCGACGTAGCAAGGCAGCGCCAGTTGTTTTTGCAGGCGCAGAATCGGGCCTTCTGAAAACTCCTTCTGCATGTCCTGGGTGATAAACGGTAAAGAAGCGGTCGCGTCGGAGCCATCGAAAAAGGGTAGATCGGGAAATTGTTTATGCATGTACTGGCAATAGGGAACCAGCACTTCATCGACTACGAATTCCATTACCCTGTGGACCAGTGCGGGGTTCTCGCGCATCGCAACCACGAGTAATTCGAAGGTCATCAAATGCGCGGCCATGGTAAAAGGTCCACAAAAGCACAGTGGTGGACGATCGCCGGTCAGCTCTTTTATCTGATGGATGATCTCGGCCACCATCGGCATGCGCCCGGCGCTTGACGGGTCGGGCGATTTAAGTCGCGCGAGGTCTTTTTCGTCGCGAATAAAGGGTTCGACGTTATCCAGCGCCGGCGCCATATCGTCGAATAACACCAGGCCAACACCCAGCGCCTCGGCTTCGATATTGTAGGCATCCCAGATGAAGCTGGGCGTGTCGAACCTGTAGTCGCGGGCCACAGTGCAAATCCCACGTACGAACATTTCGGCATCGGTATAAAACTGGTGCCCGGGCTGCTGCATCACCTGCATCGAGAATTCGTGCATTTGTGCGATAAACGGGACTTCTGACGCACCAGTACCCATGGCTTTGGCAAGGCGTTGGTAACCTTCACTGAAATCAAATTCGGGCATCTGTTTAACTCCGTACTGAAAAAATTTGGCCCGGATCCCAGAACCGTGGGCGCTGAATGACCGATCGGCCTGCGTGTTTATTGAGGCAGAACGATGATAGCTATTGAATTCTTTTCTGGATAGGTTATAAAGTGCCATTAATGCATAAAACTATAAGGCCACTCTGGCATTGTTCCGGGGCACAAAACAGAACCTGACATCAGCTTGAGATTAATCGAGGCTCAATGACCAAAGCCATTGAAGGGGTATTGCTGGATATGATCACCGTCGACAGGAAATCGTCGATACCGTTGTATCTGCAACTCGACACGAAATTGCGTGCGGCAGTTTTGTCGGGGGCCTTGAAAGAAGGCAGTCGATTGCCCGCCACCCGCCAGTTGGCGCGCGAACTCGGGCTTTCACGGGTTACCGTGCAAAACACCTACGATCAGTTGGTAGCGGAAGGATTTTTGACCACCGCAACCGGGGTCGGTACTTTCGTCGCTGAAATTCCCCTGGACTCCCTGCCGGCAGCAGGACCAGCGCGAAAACTCGATCACTTTGCGCCGGGCGCGCGCCTCTCGCAACGAGGGCGCCTGATTGCAGATACCGGTGCGACCACGCGCATAAGCATGACCCGGCCATTTCGCCCCGGCGTACCGGCGGCCGAACTGTTCCCACTGCGCACCTGGTCGAGGTTGTGGGCGAAGGCCATCAACAGAAAGGACAGTGCGCTATTCGGTTACGGCCCGCTGGGTGGCTATGCGCCATTGCGCGAAGCCATCGCAGACCACCTCAAAAACGCGCGCGCGGTAAATTGCGGTCCCGACCAGGTAATCGTGACCGGTGGTGCGCAACAATCATTTGCCCTGTCGGCGCTTGCCCTGCTCGACCCCGGTGACCTGACCTGGGGTGAGTACCCCGGCCACACGGCGGGTCGCGATGTACTTAAAGCATTGGGGGCGACCGTCCTGCCGGTGCCTGTCGATAGCGAAGGGCTCGATCTGGCGGCAGGGCGAGCGATGCATAAAAACCCGCGTTTGATCTTCGTTACCCCATCTCACCAGCAGCCTTTGGGGGTCACAATGAGCTTGCGAAGGCGCCTGAAGTTATTGAAATTCGCCGAACAGTGCGGTGCGTGGATTCTCGAAGACGACTACGACAGCGAGTTTCGCTATACCGGCCGACCACTACCCGCGCTGCAGGGGCTCGACCGCTCCGACCGAGTCATTTATACCGGCAGTTTTTCGAAAGTGCTGTACCCCTCATTGCGGCTTGGCTATGTCGTTGTGCCCACGGATCTGGTAGAAGGCTTTATCACCGCGCAGATAGTACTGAGCCACGGCACCTCGTATTTACCGCAACAGGTGCTGGCCGAATTTATCGAAAATGGCAGCTTCGCCACACATATTCGCAAAATGCGCGTCGCCTATGCGCAACGGCAATCGTTATTGCTCGCCAGCCTGCGAGAAAAGGCGAACGGATTGCTGGAAGTCGAACCCTCGGAAGCGGGCATGCACCTGATAGCCTGGCTGCCGGAGGGTCAAGATGACCGGCAGGTGAGCCGAAACCTCTGGGCGGCCGGTATCGAGGCGGTGCCACTGTCTATCTATTGTGACAAGCCGTATACCCGACAGGGCCTGTTACTGGGTTATACCGGTGTACCGCCCGAGGAAATCGAGCCGAATGTCGAAAAACTGGTGCAGGTACTGGGCGCCAGGGCTGTCGGATAACACTGGGTATGAGGATATATGATGAGCACCAATAATGAATTCGATCAACGTCGCGCCAGGGCTGTCGCTCGCGCTATTGCCTATACATCCACTTTCACTGCACAACGAGCGGAAAATACCGAAATCTGGGATGTCGAAGGTAAGCGATATATCGACTTTTGTGGAGGCATCGGCTGTCAGAACATCGGTCATCGCCATCCACGGGTTCTCGCTGCGATCGAAAATCAGCTCGGGCAATTAACCCATACCTGTTTTCAAATCGTCCCGTACGAAGGCTATATATCGCTAGCTGAGCGCATTAACGCACTGGCGCCCGGCGACTTTGAAAAGAAGAGCCTGTTCTTTTCCTCCGGTGGGGAAGCAATCGAAAATTCGATCAAAATCGCCCGCCACTACACGCGAAAACCAGCGATTATTACCTTTACCAACGGATACCACGGGCGCTCATATATGGGCATGGGGCTAAGTTCCCGGATGACGCCATTCAAAATAGGCTTTCGCCCTTTTCCCACCGAGATTTACCGCGTTCCTTTTCCCGATGAATATCACCGGGTAAGCCGCGAAGATGCAATTCGTGGTATCGAGTCCCTGCTCAGATGCGATGCCGACGCTGATTCGATTGGCGCCGTGATATTCGAGCCGGTGCAGGGCGAGGGTGGCTACAACATTGTCGACCGGGAATTTTTGCACTGGCTGCGAGATTTTTGCACCCAGAACAATATCGTATTAATCGCCGATGAAATTCAGACCGGTTGCGGACGCAGCGGCCGGATGTTTGCCTGTGAACACTTCGACGTCGCCCCTGATCTGACCTGTATCGGAAAGAGCATCGGCGGCGGACTGCCACTTTCGGGCGTGGTCGGGCGCGCGGATGTCATCGTTTCGGTGCCGCCCGGTGGGCTAGGGGGAACCTTCGGTGGTAACCCGCTTGGCTGTGCCGCTGCGCTAGCGGTGCTCGATGTCATCGAGGAGGAAAACCTGCTCCAACGCGGCATTGAAATTGGCGCCAGGATCGGCGAACGTTTCAGCGCTTTAGCCAGTAATCCCGAACTACCCAGCGTCGGCGACGCTCGCAGTCTTGGCGCGATGAACGCGATAGAAATCGTCAAGGATCGCGCCAGCCGAGAACCCGATGGCGATATGGCTGCTGCGATAATAACGCGCGCGCTCGCAGAGGGTTTAATTCTTATAGGTGCAGGCCCGGCTCGCAACGTTATTCGGATACTGGTGCCGCTAACAGCACCATTTGAAATGATTGACGAGGGTCTGGATATTCTCGAGGCATCGATCAGGCACTGTGTTTAAGCTCGGCATGGATTTTTAGCGGGGGCCGGCGAAAAGCAGGGCATGGGACTACCATTGTGCTCAAGATTGCCGCCTTTGCGGCGCGTTGTTTCGATGAATTCCGCTTCGGAGGCCGCTAGAGCCTTTAGATCCCGGCTCTAGCGGCCAGAGCGACGATTTTTTACTCCCGCATGCGCACCGCTTTCGGATCGTACATTGCACTCAAACTCGCGCGCGCTGGAATTCGATCACCACCGACATCGATTTCAAATTTCCCCGCTTCGATATACTCTTTTGTCACCTGATCTTCGACTTTGATATAACCAAGTCCGACCGACCCACCCAGTGTATGCCCGTAATTCCCTGAAGTCAGGTGGCCGACAATTTTTCCACCGCGCAAAATAGGTTCGTGGCTATAAAGCATGGCTTCGGGGTCCTCGAGCAGGAATTGAACCAGGCGCTTGTTCATAAACGATTGTGTTTCTTTTTGTTTCAAAATTGCATCACGGCCGATGAATGGGATTTCCTTATCCAGATCGCAAACGAAACCCATGCCGCACTCCAGCGGCGTATCCACTTCGGCGACATCGTGTCCGTAGTGTACAAACTTCTTTTCTATGCGGCAGGTGTCGAGCGTATGCATGCCAGCCATTTTCAGGCCGTGGGCCAAACCCTTCTCCCACAGGAAATCAAAACCGTACCGGGCCTGGTCGGTAGGCACGTAGAGTTCCCAGCCCAGTTCTCCAACGTAGGAGACGCGCGCTGCGTAAGCACGAACTGCGCCCAGTTCAACTGCCTGGAAGGACCCAAACGGAAAACGCCCGGTACTCATATCATGATTGAGCGTTTCGCTGAGTAAGACCCGGCTATCGGGCCCCATCACGCCCATCACCGCCCAGGCATTGGTAATATCGACGACGCAACAAAATTCGTCTTCGCCTATATGGCGGTTTAACCAGTCTATATCCTTAATGCTTTGCGCAGCACCGCTGACCACCCAGTACTGATCTTCGGCCATTCGAGTGACAGTCAGATCGGCCTCGATACCACCGCGTTCGTTGAGCCAGTGGGTGTAGACCATTTTTCCAATCTCGACATCGACGTTGGCGCTCGAAATACGTTGTAAAACTTTGCAACTATCTCGACCCTGTACCAGGTACTTGGAAAACGAACTCTGGTCGAACAATACCACTTTTTCGCGCGCTGCTTTATGTTCAGCCGCGTTGTATTCGAACCAGTTTTGTTTACCGAAACTGTATTCGTACTCCGGCTCGACACCTTCGGGGGCAAACCAGTTGGGGCGCTCCCAACCGGCCGCTTCGCCAAAACATGCATTATGCGCCAGCATTTTCTCGTGCAGCGGAGAATGACGAATATTGCGCGCGGTCGTCATCTGCCGGAATGGATAATGATTATCGTATAACAGGCCCAGGGTTTCGCTCACCCGGTCTTCGATATAATGCTGGGTCGACTGGAACGGGAACATGCGGCGGATATCGTTACCCCACAAGTCCATCGGTGCGTGCCCCAGGTCCATCCACTCGGCGAGTGCTCGCCCGAGTCCACCGGAAGTTTGAATACCGACCGAATTCAGACCACAGGCGAGATAAAAATTTTTAAGCTCGGGCGATTCGCCCATATGAAACTGATCGTCAGGGGTGAAACTTTCCGGCCCGCAGAAAAACTTGCGCCAGCCCACCTCCTGCAGAAATGGCACGCGATACATCGCGTGTTCGAGCACCGGCATGAATTGCTCGTCCAGGTGCCCTTCGAGTTCCTCAAAAGCAAAGTCATCCGGCACACCGTTTTGCCCCCAGGGTATTGCATTGGGTTCAAACCCACCGACCAGCAGGCTGCCGGCGTCTTCGCGATAATAAGCACATCGGTCATGGTCGCGTAGCACGGGTAAATCGGATGGAATATCATCCTGCTTTTCGGTGAGGGCGTAGTAGTGCTCGCAGGCATGCAATGGCACGTTGACGCCTGCCATCTTGCCCACTTCGCGGCCCCATAGACCGGCACAGTTGACGACAAAATCCGCCTCGATTTCCCCCTGGTCGGTCACCACGCCGGAGACCTTGCCATTGGCCTGGTTGATGGCGACGACCTTGACGCCTTCGAGGCATTTGACGCCGCGTTGACGCGCACCCTTCACAAACGACGATGTGACATCAACCGGGCTTGCCGTGCCGTCCTGAGCGACCCAGCTACCGCCGAGTAAATCGCCGGTTTCAACGAATGGATACAGAGCCTTGATTTCTTCGGGGGTCACCATATCGACCTGGGTCACGCCGAAGGCATTATTCATCGAAGCGATGCGTTTCAGCTCTTCGAAGCGGGCAACACTGTGCGCGATCGAAAGCGAGCCCACCTGTTTGAACCCGGTCGACTGACCGGTCTCCTGTTCGAGTTCAGTCAATACCGCCATCGAGTATTCGCAGAGTCGCGCCTGTGATTCATTCGCGCGCATAGTGCCGACCAGGCCCGCCGCATGCCAGGTGGTGCCACAACTGAACTGCTTGCGTTCGAGCAACACCACGTCGGTCCACCCCTGCTTCGCGAGGTGGTAAGCAACACTGGAGCCAATCACGCCCCCACCGATAATCACTGCGCTCGCGCGCTCAGGAATTTGTATCGACATAAATGGTTTTACCCCATCAAAATAGCATCAAACAAAATAACGATCGGATGGGGTGGTGCAGGCAAAACCGTCGGCAGCAGGGAAGCTGCCGTCGAGCTTACATGGACGTATTCACAGCGTGTTTTGACTGTACTACCCCATCTGACGATAAGCCATCAGTTTAGGTTCGAGAACCAGACCGGCTATTTTGCATTAATTATTTTGTCGATGCCAAACTTTGCAAGCATATTTGCGACTGCATCCAGCGCGCCCTGCATCTGATCAAGATTCAGCCTGCCGATACAACCCATGCGGAAGCTGTCGGCCACGGTCAGTTTGCCCGGATAAATTACATAGCCCTGGTCGCGCAGGCCATCGTAATAGGCGTTGAAATCAAACTCCGGGTTAGCCGGCATATGAAAGGTGATGATAATCGGCGCCTGAAGGTTATCAGGCAACAGGGTTTTGAATCCCATGTCGCGCATACCCGAAATCAAAAGATCGGCATTTTGCCGATAGCGCCCACCGCGGCCTTCGACGCCTCCCTCCTGTTCAAATTCTTTGAGCGCCTGATCGAAGGCCAGCAACACATGGGTCGGCGGGGTAAATCGCCACTGCCTGTTTTTCATCATCGCCTGCCACTGGTCGTATAAATCCAGGCTCAGCGAGGGTGAATTGCCTTTGGTCTTTTCTATCGCGGATTGGCGCGCAAGGCAAAAACCCATGCCTGGCGAACCTTCGAGGCATTTATTACTCGATGCGACCATCGCATCGAATTCAATTTCTTTGGCGCTCAGCGGTAATGCGCCAAAGGCACTCATCGCATCGATTAACAATCCACGCGCATGGCGCGCTACAATTTCGGAAATTTTTTGAATCGGATTGAGAATGCCCGACGTGGTTTCGCAGTAAATCATCGCCACATGGCTGATGCCCTTATCCTTAGCCATGGTTTGATCG
>JBGMRM010000014.1:0-12817 GCA_048061415.1 Gammaproteobacteria bacterium
TTGTTGTAAAGCCGCTTTGTGTTGCCGTACCGGTAAATACCAGTTCAGCCACAGCACGATTGCCGCCAGTCCGTAGGAAGGCCAGACATAAATGGCGTATCCACCCATATTGAAAAATTCTGACATGTATAGACTCACTAAGTTCCTGTATTTAGACCAGCTCCTCGACCCATTTACTGTTTCGTTCACGCTGCAGTAATTCGGCCCGGCACCTTTGAAACAGGGCGAGCAGGTAGTAAACCTGAAACGCAAGCGCCATCGTTAAAAGCGGAACCAGCATACTCCAGTGGATCGAAGGCTTATCAAACTTGGTCACCGTCGGCCCCTGGTGCAGAGTATTCCACCATAGCACAGAATAATGAATTATCGGGATGTTCACCACACCCACTATGGCCAGGATCGCAACTGCTCTCGCAGCGACGCGCTTGTCTTCGATCGCGTTGTAGAGGCCGATGATACCGAGATACAGGAATAGTAGAATCAGTTCCGAAGTCAGGCGTGCATCCCACACCCACCAGGTTCCCCACATCGGTTTACCCCAGAGCGAACCCGTGACGAGGGCAAGAAAGGTAAAACTGGCGCCTATCGGCGCGCTGCTGATCAAAACCACCTCGGCCAGCTTCATGCGCCAGACGACGATCACGATTCCGCAAAACGCCATCACCAAATAGATAAACAATGACATCCAGGCCGATGGCACGTGAATATAGATGATGCGGTAACTCTCGCCCTGCTGGTAATCCGGTGGCGCGAACACCAGCCCGCCATAAAGGCCCGCTACCAGTAACAGCGCGAACAGGGCGCCCAGCCAGGGTATCCACTTTCCCGCAATTCGGTAAAAATGCGGTGGGGAGCCAAATTTATGAAACCATAGAAACATGCTAACTCATACTCATTCGAAGCGCCGCGGCGGTTGCCCAGGGAGATAGTGAGAGTGACAGAAACAAAAGCGCCAGCAGCATGTATATCTGCGCTGCGACATCCAGACCACCCGCAGCACCTGCGATTGCACTAGCGGCAAAAATTAACACTGGTACGTACAGAGGTAGAACCAGAAGCGATAGAATGATACCACCTTTTGGCAGGCCAACCGTCAACGCCACACCAATCGATCCCAGTAAACTCAGTATCGGGGTTCCTATCAATATGGTTAATAGCAAAATGCCCTGGGCCGAGCTCGGCAGGCCGAGCATTTCCGCCAGTACCGGCGCTATCAGCAACAGGGGAATACCGGTCACGAGCCAGTGCGCACAAACTTTGGCCAGCACCAGTACCGGAACCGGATGCGCACTGAGCAATAATTGTTCGAGCGAACCATCGTCGAAGTCGGAGCGAAAAATACTATCCAGCGATAACATCGCAGCAAGCAGGGCCGCAACCCAGATAATGCCCGGAGCAATAGTCTGGAGTAATTTCGGTAGCGCCCCAATCGCGAGCGGAAATAACGAGATTACCAGCACGAAAAACAATATGGGGTTGGCAAATTCCGCACGGTTACGAATTGCCAGGGTCAGGTCCCGTCGTAGCAGATAAACAAAGGCCTGTGTGGTAGACAATCGGCTCATGCGCCTAATTCGAGGCGTTGAACCTGAGCCTGCGGCATATGAATAGCGTGGTGCGAAGTCATCACGATTAAGCCTCTATTCTGGAGGTGTTGTTCGAACAACCCTTTAAACAGCGCCATGCTGTCCCGGTCCAGCGAGGTAAAGGGTTCATCGAGAATCCATAGTTCTGAGTCGGTCACGAGTAGTCGAGCCAGCGCCAGCCTGCGTTTTTGCCCAGCCGATAAATTGCACACCCGGGTATCGCCGTATCGATAAAGCCTGACCCGATCGAGGGCCGCGTCCAGATCCAGCGCCGAGGGGCTGCCCATCGCCTGCACCAGCCGCAGGTTTTCGAGACAGGTGAGTTCGCGTTTTACGCCATCGTGATGCCCGACATAATTCAACTGCTCGTAGTAGTCTGCGGCGAGTTGCTGAATCGACTCACCCTGCCACAAAACATCACCCTCGTCGGCCAGCTTCAAGCCGGTGATAATACGCAGTAAACTGGTCTTGCCACTACCATTAGGCCCTTCAACCAGTAGCATTTGCCCAGCTTCGAGGGATAAATTAATATGCTCGAACAGTACCCTGTCATCGCGAATGCAGGCGAGATTGCTAATTTCGAGTGGAGCCGTGTCAGACATGGATGAGCCTGCTACCAAGGTGCGTGAAGGCTAGCCAAAAAGCACATAAAATACAATCCGAAGATTTGACATTGATCAAACAGAGCACATTTAAGCCCGCCTGTTACCTGCCTAATCGCCATCTGCAGACCATTCTGCCCAGTATTATTCACCCGATCAGCCCTGTTTGCGAAAAAGAAAGGGTCGAATTAGCCGATGGTGATTTCATCGATCTGGTGTGGTCTCGTGTACGTTCGGATACAACCCTGCTAATCCTTCACGGACTGGAAGGGTCGATACGGTCGTCCTATGCGAAGCGTATACTGAATTATTGCAACCAGCATCAGATTTCTGCAGTTTTAATGCATTTTCGCGGATGCAGCGGAGAACCCAACCGACTATTGCGCAGTTACCATTCAGGTGTCACCGACGATCTCAGGCTGGTTATCGAACATTTGAAATCGCAGAATGTTAGCCGCATAGCCCTGCTCGGCTATTCTCTCGGCGGCAACCTGGTACTCAAATATATGGGAGAATCCGGCGCCGATCCGAGTATCCACTGCGCGGTGGCTATTTCTGTGCCGCTGCGACTCGATATCTGTGCGGATACGATGAATCGTGGATTCGCGAAATTCTACCAGTCGAACCTGTTGAAAAGGATGGTCGAAAAAATTAAACAGAAGCGGGGACTGCTCGAACAAAGCAGCCTCTCATTCCCGATTCCCGGTTCGATGAGAAATTTTCGCGAGTTTGACGATTGCTTTACCGCGCCGATTCACGGTTTCGACGGTGCACAGCATTACTATCATAGTTGCAGCTCGCGGCAATTCCTGGCGCATATCGAAAAGCCGGTTTTAATCATTCAGTCTTTCGATGACCCATTCATGTCCCCCGAGGTTCTCCCCTCAGAAGACGAATTGTCGACCGCCGTCACGCTCGAGTTATCGAGCCACGGCGGGCATGCGGGATTTTACCAAAGCGGTGCGTTAAAACCACGATCCTGGCTCGAACCCCGCGTTCATCGGTTTCTGATCGAACAACAGTATATTTGATCTGGATCATAAGGCAGGGTTGCCAGGGCATTAGAATGGAAATAACTTAAAATCGAGACCCTTGCCATGTCCGCCACCGAACGATTGATTACCCAGCATATCAGGGAATACGAATTTCGACTCAAGCATATCGACGAATTATTCAAACGCGCCCAAATCGTGTCTGAAGGCTTTGAACAGGATGACCAGGCTAAAATGAAGCTGGAGTACTATGAGGAACAGCGCAGGGAACTGGCCAATAAAGCCGACAGGCTAAGGAAAATGCCGTTGAGCAACTGGCGTAAGGAAATGATTCAATCCTCCGGCCCAATGGGGCTGTGGGACATTCTTGCACAGGAGCTGGAAGACTTTGTCGAGCGCCACGAGAGAAATTGAGTTCGAGAAGATAATCGGCACGGAGCTAACTGGCAAGCACTACGGGTCAATCTAAAGTGGCCTCCTGGTCTTTACCTCGATCCGGTAGGTCCGATCGATCATTCATTGATATTCGCCCCTGGAATTACCGTCAAAATCAGACCCTGTTTATGAAATTCCGATAAAGCGTCTCGGCGCAACGCAAAAACCCTGCCATGTGGGTATCGGCTTCGAGTTTCAGTGAATCCAGCGCATTTGACCCCTGGGTCGCTTCGAGCGCCGAGCGATAGGCGGGCACTTCACCCCAGTTGGACACGGTATCCGCCTCGATTTCGACATGATACTGCATCGACCAGGCGTTGGCGCCAGTGCGCATGGCCTGAACCTGGCAGATATCGGAACTGGCTAATATTACCGAGTTTTCTGGCATCTGCTCGACGCACACGGAATGCCACTGAAGGCATTTTTGCCTGACAGGCATTCCGTCGAATAAAACGTCATTCTGGCCTTCCTCGGTGAGCGAGATATCGAGCACGCCGATTTCCGGTGGCGCCTGCGGCCCACACTTTCCGCCTAGCGCATCGGCGAGTAACTGGTGGCCGAGGCACAGACCCAGATAAGGCTTGTTCAACTCGTCCACCCATCGCCTGATCGCGTCTTTTTCTGCAATAAGCCACGGGTGTTCGTCGGTATCCCAGACATCCATCGGTCCACCCATGACCCATAATGCGTCATAGTTTTCCAAGGGAGGAATTTCCTCGCCCGAGTGTAAATTGACCGCGTGCCACTCGACCCGGTCTGCCGCCAGGAATGCACGCAGCGAGCCCGGATGTTCGCAATCGATATGCTGGAATACTAAAAGTCGCATGCTTTACTCCTGACTGATCGACGAAGGGAAAAATCATTGATCATTCGGCTATCCTCTCAAATACTCGTTCTTTGGATCGAATAGCGCTTCGCTATATAGTTTTGCCGGAATCATTTCGCCGAGAATTTCGATTTCCACCTCCCGGCCTTCGTCGATCAGCCCGACCGGCAGGAATCCGTAGGCGATACTCTTTTGTGCGTAATGCGAATAACCGCCGGACGTAACGAAACCGACTACCTCGCCATCGTGCCAGATCGGTTCGTAGGCATTGACATCGGCGTCTTTGGCCGCTACCACGAAGGTGCACAATTTTCGCTCGACACCCTTTTCTTTTTCGGCCAGCGCCGCCTGCTTACCGATGAAGTCGATGGTTTTACTGTAGTCGACGAATCGATCGAGACCGGTTTCCAGCGGCGTGTAATCGGGTTTGTATTCTCGCATCCAGGAACCAAATGACTTGTCGAGGCGCAGACTCATCATCGCGCGCATGCCAAATGGCTTCAGTCCGAAGTCTTTACCGGCATCGCTCAAAATCCGATAAAGCGCCACCTGTTGATACCAGGGCACGTATATTTCGTAACCCCGGTCGCCGGTATAGCTCACGCGTTGCACGATCGCCTGGCACTGCCCGACATCGATTTCGCGCACCGATAAAAATGGAAATGCCTGGTTCGAGATGTCGGCACGGCTAACGCGTTGCAACAGTTCCCGCGACCTTGGGCCGGCAATCTGGAATCCGATGCGCGATTTCGATATGTTTTCAATGTTGACGCCCTGCCCGGGCAAATGCTGCTCGAACCAGCGCATATGATAAGCCTGCGCGCCAAAAGATGCGGTGACCTGGAATACTTCGGGGCGAAGTTGTGCGACGGTAAAATCACCGATGATCCTGCCCTTCGGGCTCAGCATCGGGTTCAGGCTCAGGCGCCCTGGCCTGGGAATTTTTCCGGCCATGATGGTATCGAGGTACTCGCATGCGCCGGGGCCGGTGAATTCATACTTGCCGAAGTTATGCACCTCGTTGATGCCGACCGCGTTGCGCACCGCCAGGCATTCCTGCGCCACGGTGGGGAAGGCATTCGAGCGCCGAAACGATGGAATTTCGTAAGGCTCCTCGCCTTCGGGCGCAAAATAATTGACCTGCTCCATCCCGTAAGTCGAACCAAAAACGGCATTTTGCTGCTGCCAGATTCCATAGGCAGGCGTTGTATCGAGCGGTCGCGCGGCGGGTAATTCTTCGTTCGGATAGGACACCGCAAAGCGCTTCTGGTAATTCTCGCGCACCTTCAGGCGTGTGTAGGAACGCGTGCAATAATCGCCAAAACGCGCCACGTCCATCGCAAATACATCGCGCGAAGTCTCGCCTTCGATCATCCATTCGGCGAGTGTCAGCCCCACGCCACCCCCCTGGCTGAAACCAGCCATTACCGCACAGGCTGACCAGTAGTTGCGTAGCCCGGGTACCGGGCCAACCAGCGGGTTGCCGTCGGGCGCGAAGGTGAAAGGGCCGTTGATGATGGTCTTGATACCCGCCTTGGCGAGTGCCGGGTAGCGGTGAAATGCGATTTCCATCGAATCACCGATTCGATCCAGATTTTCAGTCAATAATTCGTGGCCGAAATCCCAGCGCGTACCATCTACCGCCCAGGGCTCGCAATTTTGCTCGTAAAATCCAATCACCAGACCCCTGCCTTCCTGGCGCAGGTAACTTTCGCCTTCGGGGTCCATCACATGTGGTAATTCCTTTTCCCGATTAAATACTTCGGGAAGGTCGTCGGTGGCGAAATACTGGTGTTCCATCGGGTGCAGGGGCAGGTACACACCGGCCATTTCACCGACTTCGCGTGCCCACAAACCTGCCGCATTCACCAGCTGCTCGGCGACGATCGTGCCCTGCTCGGTCACCACCTGCCAACTACCATCGGCCTGGGGAATAGTTTCCAGCACGCGGTTACGCAATACGATTTCCGCCCCCTGCATCTGCGCGGCCTTCGCATAGGCCTGCGTGGTGCCGGAGGGGTCGAGGTGACCGTCTAGTGGATCATAAAGCCCGCCCAGCACCCCGTCGGTATTGGTAATCGGGCTGAGTTCGCGTATTTCGGCCGGCGTCACGAGTTCGGTATCGAGCCCCATGTGGCGATGCATCGCGCGTGCCGCCCGGAGAAAGTCCATGCGTTCGGGCGTGCCGGCGAGCGTGATGCCGCCGACATGATGCAGGCTACAGGATTGCCCGCTTATTTCCTCAAGCTCACGATATAGCCCGATGGTATAACCCTGCAGCGCCGCCATATTGGTATCGGCATTGAGGGTGTGGAACCCGCCAGCCGCATGCCAGGTCGACCCGGAAGTGAGTTCCGAACGCTCGATTAGAACGACATCCTTCCAGCCGAGTTTGGTGAGATGATAGATGACGCTGCAACCGACGACGCCGCCACCGATAACGATAACCCGGGCATGTGATTTCATTTTTTTATCCTAGTACGGAAAAACTACTATCCTGGTTCACCTCGCGCAAGCGCGAATAGAAACCAGTGCCGACGGTGCGGTCGATATATTTCAAATGGAAATCGATCGGCTGCTTATCCTGATCGTTCCCGTTTTCACAGGACTCGATAATATCCGCCATCATTTCGCCCACAATCGGAGCATTTTTAAACTGGTTACCGCTGGTTCCGATCGCCAGATAAAAACCGCCCAGTTCGGAGCGATCATAGATTGGAATCCAGTCGTCGGTGACATCGTAAAGGTCGACGACACCGCGCATTTGACGCGGTACTTCGAGGCTGGGAATGCGCTGGCAGGCGCGCAATACCTGTACCCGCCATTGCTCGCTGAATTCCCGATTATAATCATCCGGATCGACCCATTCGTGCTTGTCTACCGGTGGGTCCTCGCTGCCGATGAGCAGGCTGTCCCCATGCTCGGGACGGGTGTAGGCGCCGATATCACTGTCCGAGGTGACGCAGGCGGTCTCGGAATTGTAACCCGGCGGCAAGGCTACGTGCACGACTTCCTGGCGCAGGGCGCGGGTTTTCACTTTCATATATTTTTCCACATCGGCGAGTCGATTGACCTTGGATGAATGCGGACCGGCGGCATTTAATACCACCGATGCATCGATGGTTTCACCGTCTTCGAGCCGAACACCGGCCACATGGTCGCCCGATTTTATGATTTCACTCACCCTCGCATTGTAGCGAAAGCTGGAGCCGGCACGCTCGGCGGCGCGCATGATATTGTGCGTGGCGAGTTGGGGGTCGGTAATATAGCCACCCGCAAGAAACATAACGGCGCCGGTGAGTGGCGTTTCATTGGCGACACCAAACTCAGGATCGTCCGGGCGCTTGACCGGCGCGAAGGATTCTGTATTCCATACCGGGAGTTTTTCAACAATTTGCTCTGGACTGAACTCTTCGTAGGGGCAGCCGAGCTCATCCATCAGTGCGAGACTAGGCTTCAGGTAATCGTTGAGGCTGGTTTTCATGACCAATGCACCGCAATTGATATAATTGATCAGGCCCTTTTCATCAGTCTCGGCCCCACCCAGATATTCGCTCCAGTTTTTCCAGTAAAAATGAGACTCATAAGCCATCGCCGACCCATCGAGGGTCGAGTAATAAGGGCGTATGATCGCACAGGAACCGGAAGTCGAACCATAACCGCAGGCGGGTAGCCGATCGATATTCAACACCCGCCAGCCCTTGCGGCCAAGCGCATAAGACGTCGCGCAGCCGATAATGCCGGCGCCTATGATAATTGCATCGTATGATTGGGACATAAGTAACCTGTATCTTAAGTAATTAAATTTCCGTACCAGTACCAGGAGTTGTGCAAAAAGCATATTTTTGAATCGACCATCTACTTGCATTCATCGATCAGGTTCTCCAGTGTTTTTTGCATTTCGTGTGGATGCACGACCGCTATTCGAATCAAATCATCGAAGCGTTCGATCAATTTTCGAATCTGGTCGATGCTATTGATCACCACGTACAGATGTCCCAGAAACAGAGTCGCGCGCAGCGGTCCGAAAATGGTAAAAGACGAGGTGTAGGTTTGCTTACCATCGTACAGGTACCAGCGAAATCCCGGGTAGAGTTCATCGGTTAATTCGATCATGCGTTCCAATTGGGCGCGCCGTTGTGTGGCTTCGAGGCCCTGCCAGATACCCTGGCCAAGCGCAAAGCTACGCAACGACTGTATCGCGGTGCAGGTTTCCAGTTCACTCCCGGGGTGGCGTTGTTGCAACAACAATAATTGATTGTCACGAACACTTTGATCCACCTTCCCGGAGCCATAGCGATTAAATTCGTATTCAGCCACCGCTTCGGTTTTGAGCAGGTCGGGAAATGTCGTCGGGGTATAGCGAATCTTGTAGCCGCTGGCCTCTCGATGCCATTCGAGCAGCCGGTCGAAAATCGTGGTCGAATAGTCGTCTACTGCGAACGCCTCGGGCAGGATATTCGCACCCAGCGAGCCCTGTTGCGTCAGCCCGAGTAACCAGTCGATACTGGTCTGGTGTACTTCGGCAATCGAGGCAATCGTATCGGCGCGCGGCAGGCGGACATTATCGGGCGATAATAATTGCGACAGGGTCGAACGGTCTACCGATATCGAACTCGCGAATGCCGAGCGGTTCAGGCCACTTTGCGAAATCACCTGCTGCAGGCGATCCTGAAAAATATCAACGCGTTCCTGTAATTTCATACCTGGCTTTCTATTTCATCGCGGCGCTCGACGACATAGGCTTCGAGCGTCGATTGCACCGATTCATCCAACTCGGGGGGTTCGTATTCCCTGAGGCGTTGCCGATAAATTTTATTGGCGCGTTCATACGCCGTAAGTCCGCCGTTCTCGCTCCAGGTTTCGAAGTTACTCCAGTCGGATACCAGCGGCTCATAAAATGCAGTGGTGTAATTCGCCAGGGTATGGCTGGTGGCAAAAAAATGGCCCCCGTGCCCCGCTTCGCGTACCGAATCGAGCGCGAGCGTGGATTCGTTCACTTCGATCGGCTGCAGGGTCTGCACCATCATTTGCAACATATCGATGTCGATGATGAATTTTTCAAACGAGGCGCACAACCCGCCTTCGAGCCAGCCAGCGGCATGCTTGATAACGTGAGCATGGCCCATAACCGCCCCCCACAATGACATCTGCGACTCCCAGACAGCCTGCGCATCGACACAATTCGACGCATTGGTGTTGGACGACCGAAATGGCATGTTGTAACGGCGTGCCAGCTGCCCGCTCGCCAATGCCGCCTTGGTGTACTCCGGCGTGCCAAATGCAGGAGACCCGCTGCGCATATCCGCATTCGAAGTAAACCCCCCATAGACCATCGGCGTTCCCGGGTTGACGATTTGCGATAGCGCAATAACACCTAATGCTTCTGCGTTTTGTTGCGCCAGCGCACCGGCGAGGGTGATCGGGCACATCGCACCTGCCAGGGTGAACGGGGTGACGATTGTCGGCTGCCCGTTTTCCGCCATTTCGATCAGGCCATCGAGCATCGAGCCATCGACCCGTAGCGGCGAATTGGTATTCACCACGGTGATAATACTGGGTTCTTTTTTAAGTGTTTCGCGGTCTACCCCGCGTGCGATCGCGGTCATTTCGATGCCATCCCCAACCCTGCCCCCACCGAGGCAATAGAGTGAGAAAGCCCGGTCGGTCAGGGTGAAGGCTGCAAGCGTAGCGTCGAGATGGCGCGTGGCCGGTGGAATATCGATCGGTTCGACCGGATAGCCGCTGACAAAATCGATGACACCGAAGCCCTGCGTGAGGCGTAAAAAGTTACAATAGTCTTCGAAGTTACCGGTGCGTCTGCCTCCTTCCAGATCGGAACTATTGGGCGCACTTGCGACCGTGGTAAAATTGATCGCATTCCGCCCTACCAGGCGATTTCGCTCGGGCTTGCGCGAGTGCATGGTAAATTCAGACGGTACGGTTTTCAGGCGCTCCATCAGCGGCCCCCGATCCAGATAGACGCGCTGCAAATCCCAGTCCACCCTGGCGCCATCCTGTTCGTACAGCGCCAGCGCCTTTTCGTTCAGCACTTCGAGGCCAATTTCTTCCAGTATGCGCATCGATCCATCGTGGATTAAGTCCAAATCGGAATCGTTCAACACTTCTATCGGCGCATAGTGATTGAACAACTGCTTTGCTTCCGTTTTTATCAGTTGCTCGGGACTGGGGCTGACCCTCCGGCGAATTTTTCGGCGTCTCATGTTTTGATCCATTTGACTGGTGCAGCCATAGTATTTCAGTCATTCGGTAAGGTCTACTAGTGTAACCGTTGTTTTTTATAAACACTATTTGTTCATTTTATACCTCCTTTTTTTATTTGAGCTGAAAAATTAACAAATAAGCACATTCCCTCCTTGATAAATATCTACCGGAGCGGCATTGTATCGGTCAACAAATCGGCAATTTCACGCTAAATGAACTTATAATTGCCTTAAACCTATGAAAATGCCTTCGCCAGATCCCGTTACAAAGCAACGTTTTATCGCCTGCGGTATGTATGCCTTCACCGACGATCTTCGATCTGCCTGGCAAAGCCTGTTCGACCTTTTTTTTCAAAATTTCGAAGCCCCCTGCCCGGTTGATCCCGTGCTGCGTTTCGAATCCGGCGAAAAGCTAATACGCGATCCACAACTACTGATCGGACAAACCTGTGGCTACCCGTTAGTGAGTCAATTGAGCGATGTGGTAACGCCGGTATGCGTTCCGCTTTTCGACGTGGCCGGATGCGAGGGTAAAAACTATTCGAGTAGGCTGATAGTGTCTGAAAGCAGCGATATCGAATCGCTATCGGATTGTTACCAGGGAATCGCAGCGATTAACACCAGCGATTCGAATAGCGGCATGAATGTCCTGCGCCACGCGATCGCTCCCCTGAGTCAGGCCAAACCGTATTTTTCGGCAGTCAGGGAGACCGGGTCGCACCTGAAAAGCCTGACCGAAGTAGCCGAAGGTAAGGTACAAATCGCCGCGATAGACGCCGTCAGTTTCAGTTTCATTCAAAACGCCTGGCCCGAGCTCGTGGCTCGCGTACGCAGCATCGGCTACACCGCCAAAACCTGCGGACTGCCCTTCGTGATACCACAGGAAATATCGAAGCAGCTCGACAGCGACGATATTACCGCCTGCCTTAACGAAGCCACCCTGCGGTTGCCCGAACCGATTCAACAACACCTCCACCTGCGTGGGTTTGAAGGCGTCGATATGGACGAATACCAGGGCGTGCTCGATCTCGAAACTGTCGCTCAGCAGGCGGGATACTCGCAACTCAATTAAACACGGTTTTCGGTATCAGTGATAAACCTGAAGTAAAGGTTTATTACATGAATTAATGCGAATGAAACGATCTTTTGTCATTGTCGAAATGGCAGACCTCTACTAGACTCCGCTCAATTCTTAATACGTCGTTTATACGCCCTATCGGCACACCGAGTCGACAAGTTATGTGGAAAGATTTATCAGCCTCCTGGGCAATACTGCTCGGCGTTGGTTTCATGATGGTCGCCAACGGCCTGCAGGGAACCCTGCTCGGGGTGCGGGCAAATATCGAGGGGTTTTCTACCTTTACCACCGGCATCATGATGTCGGGTTATTTTATCGGCATTTTTATGGGTTCACTGCTGGCCCCATTGCTGGTAAAACGAGTGGGGCACATTCGCGTATTTTCCGCGCTTGCTTCGCTCGCCTCGATCTCGATCCTGTTCCACGGGGTGTATGTCGATCCGGTGGTCTGGATGGCGATGCGCATCGTCACCGGTATTTCGTTCGCGGGATTTTACGTGGTGACCGAAAGCTGGTTAAACGACCGCGCCAGCAACAAAACCCGGGGTAGGATGCTGTCGGTTTATATGTTGATCATTACCTTCGGGATGGGATCCGGGCAATTTCTGCTCAACCTGGCGCAACCCGATTCGATCGATCTGTTCATCCTCACATCCGTGATCATATCCTTCGGCCTGATTCCAATATTGCTCACCGCCAAACCGGCGCCGGCCTTCGATATATCGGAAAAAATGTCCGTCTTTGAACTCTACAAAGCGTCGCCACTGGCGGTAATCGGTAATTGCCTGACCGGCATGGCGCAGGGCACTATATTTGGACTGGGCGCCATATACGCGAGTGCGGTACTGGTCGATATCAAATCCATTTCCTGGTTCATGGCCAGTTTCCTGATCGGTAGCCTGATTTCACAGTGGCCGGTCGGCTATATCTCCGACCGCGTCAGCCGGCGGTGGGTGATGGCGGCTATATCGGCGATTTCGATCGTGTTCAGTATTCTCGCTGCACTGACTCCTAAAGACAGCCTGCTTTTCTACCTGTTTATCGTAGCCCTCGGTGGCGCTGCAATGCCGATGT
>JBGMRM010000015.1:0-12067 GCA_048061415.1 Gammaproteobacteria bacterium
CGTTTTACAAATGCGGTTAAACTCGGTGAAACCCGTCACCGTATCAAATAGTGCTATTCCGGTTTCGTCACACGAGCTTTCGAGCCCCAGTACCTTCATATTTAGTCTCTAAATAACCCAACTTATTTGTGTTTGGCAATTGATATTTGATATCGCCTCCTTATAATTGTCCGGCTCTTAGCAGGGGCGGCGGAATACCCATCGCCAGCCACTTAACAAATTCGGACTATTTTTAATATGCCATCAGTTAAAGTAAAGGACAACGAACCATTCGATTTCGCATTACGCCGTTTCAAAAGGTCGTGCGAAAAAGCGGGCGTTTTGACCGAGACGCGTCGCAGACAGCACTATGAAAAACCAACTGCGGTTCGCAAACGCAAATCGGCCGCAGCAGTTAAGCGCAATTTTAAACGAATTTCCAAAGATTTCGGCACCAGAAAACGCCTTTACTAAAGGGCGTTACATCAATGTCTGATAGCCCCCTCAAGTCCAGGCTCCAGTCCGATATGAAGTCGTCGATGAAAAGCGGCGAGAAGGGTAGACTGCTAGTCATTCGGCTAATGCTGGCAGCCATCAAGCAGATCGAAGTCGATGAAAGGATCGAACTGGACGATGCGCGTGTGACCAGCGTGCTGGATAAAATGTGCAAACAACGCCGTGAATCGATCGAGCAATTCTCCGGCGCAGGACGAGACGACCTGGTTGCCATCGAATCGACAGAACTGGAAATAATCGGCGAGTATTTACCTGAAGCCCTTTCAGACGCTGAAATAACCAAACTCGTGGGTCAGGCGATCAACGACACTGGTGCAGAATCCATCAGGCAAATGGGCAGCGTGATGAATATCCTCAAACCCAGGCTGCAGGGTCGCGCCGATATGGGCAAGGTCAGCCAACTCGTCAAATCTAAACTTGTTTAGCCCCCAATGCCTAACGTATTCCAGTTTCTGGACGTACAACGCACCGACCCGGCGAAAAAATCAGCGCAAACACGGGTAACAGAATTCACCGAAATCTATAGCGAATTTGACCAGCAGGAGGCTGCCAACCAGTCCGATCGTTGTATCGAATGCGGCAACCCCTACTGCGAATGGAAGTGCCCGGTACACAATTATATCCCCAACTGGTTGAAGCTGGTCGCCGAGGGCAACCTGATCGAAGCCGTCGAAATGTCGCATAAAACCAATAGCCTGCCGGAAGTCTGCGGACGGGTTTGCCCACAGGACAGACTCTGTGAAGGCGCCTGCACCCTGAACACCGGTTTTGGCGCGGTCACCATCGGCGCGGTAGAAAAATACATAACCGATACTGCGATAGCACAGGGCTGGTCACCCGACCTGTCGGCGGTGGTCGATAGCGGGAAAAGAGTCGCCGTGATTGGTGCAGGCCCTGCGGGAATCGCCTGTGCCGATGTGCTCACGCGTAATGGGGTTAAAGCAGTGGTATACGACCGCTACCCGGAAATAGGCGGTTTGCTCACCTTTGGCATTCCATCGTTTAAGCTCGAAAAGAAAGTGGTCACGCTCAGGCGCAAAATGTTTGAAGACATGGGAATAGAATTTCAGCTAAATACCGAGATTGGCGCTGACCTCAAGTTCGAAGAATTAGTCAAAACCTACGACGCCGTATTTCTGGGGATGGGGACCTACCGCTATATGAAGGGTGACTTCCCGGGGGAAAATCTGGCGGGTGTGTTCGAAGCCCTGCCCTACCTGGTTTCCCATATCCACCACGAAATAAATTTTAATACCGAATCAAGACCCGGCTTTATCGATCTCGCAGGCAAAAATGTCGTGGTGCTCGGTGGGGGCGATACCGCGATGGATTGCAATCGAACAGCAATTCGTCAGGGCGCCAGCAGCGTCACCTGCGCCTATCGCCGCGATGAGGCTAACATGCCCGGATCGATGCGCGAAGTGGCTAATTCCAAAGAGGAAGGCATTCGGTTTTTATTTAACCGCCAGCCGGTGGAAATTGTCGGGGATTCCAGCGTCGAAGGCGTGAAACTGGTATCGACCCGGCCAGGCGATCTGGACCATCAGGGGCGTCGTAGTCCCGTGGTAATTCCAGGCTCAGAAGAAATTCTGCCAGCCGATTCGGTCGTTATCGCATTTGGATTTCGCCCCAGTCCAGCGGACTGGTTCGGGGCAAACCAGATCGACACCGATGAATCCGGCAGGGTTGTGGCGCCAGAACAAGGTAACCTGCCTTTTCAAACCTCGAATACTAAAATTTTTGCCGGCGGCGACATGGTGCGTGGGTCCGACCTGGTGGTGACTGCAATATACGAAGGCAGAAAAGCGGCCGAAGGTATTCTGGATTATCTGGAGGTATAGGTCATAAGCTTTCCTCCACTAAAAAACGACCGGCTGATAAAAGCACTATTGCGTCAACCGACCGATACCACACCGGTCTGGATCATGCGCCAGGCCGGTCGATACCTGCCCGAATACCGGGAGACGCGCAAACGCGCCGGGGGGTTTCTCGATTTATGCAAAAACAGGGAACTCGCCTGCGAAGTCACGTTGCAACCCCTGCGTCGATTTGATCTCGATGCCGCGATCCTGTTTTCAGATATCCTGACGATACCCGATGCGATGGGGCTGGGTTTATATTTTGGGCAGAGCGAGGGGCCAAAATTCGAGCGGCCGGTACGCAGCGAAAGCGATATCGATAAATTGTTCGTGCCCGACCCCGCAGAAAAATTACGCTACGTCACCGACGCGATCAGCCTGATTCGATCCGAACTCGACGGCAAGGCGCCCCTGATAGGATTTAGCGGTAGCCCCTGGACCCTGGCAACCTATATCGTCGAAGGGGGTAGTTCGAAGGACTACCACCACGTCAAGGGCATGATGTATGAGCAACCCGATGCCCTGCATCGATTGCTGAATATTCTGGCGCAATCGGTGGTGGCTTACCTGAATGCCCAGATCGAGGCAGGCGCCCAGGCATTGATGATTTTTGATACCTGGGGTGGCGTTTTATCGCCACAGACTTACCTCCGCTTTTCACTCGACTACATGCGCCAAATCGTATCCGGGTTAAAACGCCAGCACGATGGTCAAATCATCCCGGTAACGCTATTTACCAAGGGTGGCGCACAATGGATAGAATCAATCGCCGATAGTGGCTGCGATGCGGTCGGGCTGGACTGGACGATCAATATCGACGATGCGAAACGACGCATCGGTGACAAGGTGGCCCTGCAGGGAAATCTCGACCCCAGCCTGCTGTACGCTTCGCCAGAAGTCATTCGAGACGCGGTCAGGGATGTAATCACTCGTTTTGGTCCCGATGCAGGCCATGTGTTTAATCTGGGGCATGGAATTCACCAGACTGCCGACCCCGAGCGCCTGGCGGTTCTGATAGATGCGGTACACGAATTTGGCCGTAAAATCCGCCAGTAAACCCCAGGGAACCTAAAAAATTTCCTCTACGATATTCTCTTCACTGTCTGGATTGTTCAGCGCAGACTGGTCGACCGAGTCACTGCTCGTTTTAGCGATTATTTTTTGTTCGGGCGCATACTCTACCCTGAATATTTCGAAGCGGCTGTTGATGGTATCCTGGTCCGCACGTTTTCCTGTATTTCCATCAATTCTAATCGTGACTATTCCCTCGGGCTGCTCTTCCAGATTTTCCGGGATACCGTCGAGTGCGACTTTCATGTATGCAAGCCACATGGGCAAGGCGGCCCGGCTACCGGTTTCACGACTGCCGAGCGTTCGCTGGTTATCGAATCCAACCCATGCACTGGTAATTATCTGATCGTTGAAACCGCTAAACCAGGCGTCGATCTGGTCGTTGGTAGTCCCAGTTTTTCCACCAATATCGGCGCGTCCTAATGCTTTGGCGCGGACAGCGGTACCCCTTTTCACCACCTCGCGCATCATCGAGCGCATGATAAAGGCATTTTGGGCGGAAATAACGCGTGGCGCGTATCGAACGGGTGCAATCTCTGCTTCGCTAAAGGTCAGCTCCAAATCCTCGAGGGGTACTTTGACCACGTTTTCATCCGGTACCTCTACAGCCTCAGGTTCCTCGGTTGCAGCTGCTTCCTCCTTTTTCAATTCCTCGAGCGACTCCAGCTCACAACCCTGGCATACGCTTAATGGGTTATTCTGGAAGATGACCTTCCCCCCACCCGATTCAACACGACGAGTGATATAAGGAGACACCAGATACCCACCATTGGAAAATACCGCGTAGGCGCGCACTATTTCCAGCGGTGAAAATGTGCCACTACCCAACGCGAGCGAAAGGTCGTAGGGCATATCCTTTCGATCAAACCCGAAGCGCTGCAAGTATCGGGTAGCGTAGCGTAGACCGATCGCCCGTAATATTCTGATCGATACCAGGTTCCTCGATTTAACCAACGCCTCTCGAAATCGCGTCGGGCCATAAAAACGTCCCGAATAATTTTCCGGTCGCCAGGTCGCTTCCAGCGAATCATCGTCAAATACAACCGGCGAATCGTTGATGATAGTCGCGGCGGTAAACCCCTTCTCCAGGGCGGCGGAATAGATAAAAGGTTTGAAATTCGAACCCGGCTGCCTTTTAGCCTGGATGGCACGGTTGAATTTGTTTTTGAAATAGTCGAAACCGCCGACCATTACCCGAATCGAGCCATCGGATGAATCCATCGATACGATTGCGCCCTCGACTTTCGGCACATCGGCCAGCAACCATTGATCGTCCCGCAGTTCGAGCCAGATAACATCGCCAACTGCCAGTACATCGGACATGCTGGCAGGTGGTTTGCCGACCCTGTCAGGATCCACATAGGTTGCGGCCCAATCGACCCCGCCCGCAAATCTTAATTGGATATTTTCGTAGTTCGAGAGCAATACGGTGGCATATTCCCTGCTTTTCGGTGGTTCTTCATCTGCAGACGCTTCCGCACTGGTCGGGACTTCCTCCTCAGCCGGATCTTCGTCAATCGAAATGACCACCCCTTTTCTCAGCCCTCCGACACGTTCATCGCTCACCATATCCTCGTCAAAGGGATCATCGATCACACGGGTCAGATCGATCGAGTCCAAAACACCCCGGTAGCCGTGGCGCCGGTTATAGTCGAGCAAGGTACGGCGTAAGGCGCGATTGGCCACTACCTGAAGCTCTCCGTCAATACTGGTATAAGCTTTCAGGCCAATTTTATACACTTCGTCGCCATACTGCTCGAAAAGCTCCGCGCGCACCAGTTCGGCGACATACTGGGCATCGGCTATAGTCCGGGTCGCATATAACTCGGCAGTGACAGGCTCGTTGAGCGCCAGATTGTAGTCCTCATCGTTGATATACTCCAAAGCGCGCATGCGGCTAAGAATGTAATTGCGCCTGATTAAAGCTCGCTCCGGGTTGATTACTGGATTGTACTTGGACGGCGCCTTGGGCAAACCCGCAATCATCGCTGCCTGCGCCAGGGTTAAATCCTGAGGAGATTTGTCGTAATAAGTCTGCGCCGCAGCGACAATTCCATAGGCCCGGTTTCCCAGGTATACCTTGTTCAGGTACAACTCCAGGATTTTTTCCTTACTCAATTCGCCTTCAATTTTAAGCGCCAGCAAAATTTCGTTGAACTTTCGTCTATAGGTTTTTTCAGAACTGAGGAAAAAATTGCGTGCAACCTGCATGGTTATCGTACTCCCCCCGCTGGTTTTCTTACCCGTAGTTACAAGCTCGTATGCCGCCGCTATCAATGCGACAGGATCCACACCCGCATGATTCCAGAACTGATCGTCTTCAGAAGCGACGAGCGCATCGATTACTGATCTGGGCATAGCTTCGAACGAAACGGGAACACGTCGGTTCTCACCAAATTCGGCCAGCAAAAATTCATTTTTGTCGTAAACTCTAAGGGGTACCTGCAATTGTGCATCTTCCAGGTATTTAATCGACGGCAAAGCGGGCACCAGTACACTGTAGACATAAATTGCCCCTGCTATGAGCAGTATCGACCCTACTGCAAACAGCCAGGACAGGATTTTTACCAGTTTTATCATGAGGTTATGTTATATGTTTAATCAAATACATGAAAAAGTATCGACAAGTGTACATTCTTGAACTAGACTCATGTAACTGAAAAGTAGAATAATTTAACATTTTATATACTTACAACTAGATCTTAATGTAATTTATAATTTAAGATTGGCAACATAGGCGCATGATGAGGGATACCTGTGTTTTTATCACGAAAAAAACCACCGCTTGTCGGCTTAGACATTAGTTCAACATCGGTAAAGATGATGGAGCTCAGCAAAACTGGCTCCAGTTATCGCATAGAAGGTATTGCTGTCGAGCCATTACCTGCCAACGCGATTGTCGATAAAAATATTGCCGAAGTCGAAACTGTAGGTGAGAGTGTAAAGCGTGCGTTCAACAAGTCAAAAATAAAATCAAAAAATGTTGCGATCGCGGTGGCTGGCTCTTCGGTGATCACCAAGAGAATTACGATGCCTGCGATCCTGTCAGACGATGATATGGAAGGCCAGATCCAGCTCGAAGCTGACCAGTACATCCCCTACCCGCTTGAAGAAGTTAATCTCGATTTTCAGGTTCTGGGCGAAACCGAAGGGAATCCCGAAACGGTTGACGTTTTACTGGCTGCCTGTCGCAGCGAAAATGTTGATGATCGCGTTGCTGCGATAGAACTCGCTGGTTTAACCGCTAGAATCGTCGACATAGAGGCTTATACCATAGAAACGGTATTTTCCGCCTTTGCCGCGCACATGCCTGACGAGGGCATGGATAAAACCATAGCCATTGTCGATATGGGCGCCACCATGACCAGCCTGAGCGTCATCCACAATCACCATTTGACTTACACGCGTGAGCAAAATTTTGGTGGCAAACAGCTTACCGAAGAAATAATGCGCCGATACGGCCTCTCCTACGATGAAGCTGGCCTCGCGAAACGACAGGGCGGTTTACCGGACAACTACGAACCCGAAGTGCTGGAACCCTTCAAGGAAACAACGGCACAGCAGGTAAGCCGGTTTCTACAGTTTTTTTACTCCGCCGGTGGTGCTCACGGCGACATCGATCATCTGGTATTAGGCGGGGGTACCGCCTGCCTGCCCAACCTGGCCGAACTGGTCGAGTCGCATATCGGGGTGCCAACCACCATCGCTAATCCGTTTGTGGATATGTCTTCGTCATCCAGGGTTAACAAGGCAAATCTGGAGGCTGATGCACCGTCGTTCCTGATAGCGGCCGGGCTGGCTATCCGGGGAGCTGAGCATCTATGACGAGAATTAACTTACTGCCCTGGCGCGCGGAGCTTCGACAGGAACAGAAAAAAGCATTCGGCATGCTCATGGTACTGACCATGATACTGGCGGCCGCCATCGTTGGCCTGATCCATATTCAAATGGTCGCCAAGATCGATTACCAACTTTCGCGCAATAAATATATCAGGGACGAAATCAGCAAGCTGGATAAGCAAATTGCCGAAATCAGTGAATTGAGGAAAGTTCGCCGTAGCCTGCTGGAAAGGATGGAAGTCATCCAGGATTTACAGGGTAGTCGCCCGTCGATCGTACACTTGTTCACTGAAATTGTCAGCACAGTTCCCAATGGTGTTTACCTGAAAACCTTACAGCAGACCGGTGGAAACCTGGTAATGACTGGAGAAGCCGAGTCGAACGCGCGAGTTTCTACCTATATGCGCAACCTCGACGCTTCGGATTGGCTAACGGAGCCTAGCTTAACGGTGATCGTGGTCGAAGATATAAAAGTAAACCGAATCAGCGCCTTTACCCTGACCGTTAAGCAAACTTCACCCAATGCTACCGGTGAAGATGACGTAGACGATGGAGGAATTCAATAATGAATTTCGAAGAGCTACAAAATCACCTGGAACCCGATAATATCGGTAGCGCCCCCTTTTCGGTACGGCTGGGGGTTGTTGCTACATTATTCGTCGCCATTATCGTGGCCGGCTTATATTTTGATACGCAAAAACAGCTTAAAGTACTGGAAGGCCATCAGGAAAAAGAATTTGAAATCAAGGAAGAATTCAAAATAAAGGCTAATCGGGCGGCCAAGCTGGACCTTTATAAGGAACAGTTAGCAGAAATGCGGGCTTCATTCGGCGCCTTGCTCAGGCAATTACCGGAAAAAACAGACGTCGAATCTCTACTCGTAGACGTATCGCAGACCGGCCTCGCGAGCGGGCTGGAAATTCTGAAGTTCAAGCCGAGTGCCGAGGAAAAAAAGGGATTTTATGCGGAATTGCCTATAACACTCGAAGTGATCGGTACGTTTCATCAAATGGCGGCATTTATCAGCGGCATTGCCGCATTGCCTCGTATCGTCACCATCAGCGACCTGAAGCTTGAACCATTAAAAGTTGCGGGTCAGGATGAACCCGAACCAGGCAAGTTACAAATGTCCGCGACGGCGAAAACCTATCGTTACCTTCGGGAAGATGAGCAATGACAGGGCCGCAAACGAAGTACACCAGATATGCGGTGGTTATTGCGATAACAGGACTACTTTCCGCCTGTAACCAGGGTGTGGGGGATTTGCAGCAGTTTGTCCAGCAAACCATAGCCCAGCCCCCGGGAAGAATCGATCCCATTCCGGATTTCCAGCCCTATCAAAATTTTGAATACACGTCACAGGACTTACGCGATCCCTTCCGCCTGGTGGATTTCAGGCGGCCGGATGAAAATCCTGAAGAAATCGGAAATCTTACGGGCGGGCCAAGGCCGGATCTGGATCGGGTACGCGAACCACTGGAAGATTTTCCACTGGACACGCTGCGCCTGAAGGGCACAGTGACGAAAGATGGCGTCAAGTGGGGTCTGATATTTGCACCAGACAATACTATTCATCGCGTACTGGAAGGCCAGTATATGGGTCAAAACTATGGCCGCATCATCTCGGTTAGCGACGAGCTTATCGAAATCACCGAAATCGTACCAGACGGACTGGGCAATTACATCGAACGGTCTGCAGCAGTAGCGCTGACCGAATAGCGAGAGGATTCTTCCATGAACTTAGTCAACCCAGGAAATATGTCAAAACGAATATTCAAAACCTCGCTAGCCGGAATTTGCCTGCTCGCTATAGGCTTCAGTAATGCCTTCGCCAGAGAATTAATTGGTCTCGATTATTCGGTAATGACGGGAAACGCGGTACAACTCGTGTTTACTTTCGACCAGCCGGCGATTGAACCTCGCACATTCACTATCGATCAGCCGGCACGAATCGCTCTCGACTTTGCCGATACCGAAAACAAATTACCGCAGCGGAACCTGCAGGTTGGCATAGGCAATGTGCAAAGTATTATTTCCGCAGCGGCAAAAGGCCGTACGCGTGTCGTTCTAAATTTAACCCAGAAAACTAATTACGTTACACAGGTGAGTGGCAATCAGGTGACAATAACCCTGGCGGGCTCGGCCCAGGAGGCGATTGCCACCACCGCAACTACCGGTGCATCGATCAGCAGTGCCTCATTGACCAAATCAGCCAGCACTATTGCCAGGGGCATCACTAATATCGATTTTAAACGCGGTCCGAATGGCGAAGGCCGTATCATTATCGACTTGACCAGCTCTTCGATCAGCAGTGATGTCTGGCGCGAAAATAACATCGTATATGTCGAACTAATCGGCGCGCAACTACCGGAGGTATTACAACGACGCATGGATGTTAGCGACTTCGCCACGCCTATCAGCACTATCGATACGCTCCAGGAAGGATCTAACATCAAGATGACCATTACCTCCAATGGTGAATTCGAACATCTGGCCTATCAAACCGATAGAATTTATACCATTGAGGTGGCGCCGATATCCAAGGAAGAAGAAGAGGTCAGAAAGAAGGCCAAGTTTGGTTTTACCGGCGATCGGCTTTCACTTAATTTCCAGGACATCGAAGTTCGTTCGGTATTGCAGCTACTCGCCGACTTCACAGGTCTGAACCTTGTCGTCAGCGATTCGGTTCAGGGTAATTTAACCCTGCGCCTGAAAAATGTTCCCTGGGATCAGGCCATGGATATCATCCTGAAAACCAAAGGCCTGGCCCAGCGTAGTTCCGGAAACGTTATATTAATCGCGCCTACCGATGAAATCGCCGCGCGTGAAAAGCTCGAACTGGAGTCGCTCAAGCAGGTCGAGGAGCTGGAACGTCTGCGCACTGAATTCATCAAGGTGAACTATGCCAAAGCAAAGGAAATGGCCGATTTACTGAACCAGGAAGATAATGCGATCCTGTCCCCCCGTGGATCGGTCAGCGTCGATGCCAGAACCAATACACTACTGGTCAAAGACACTAACGAAAGTCTGATTAATGTGCGCCGCCTGCTGGTGGAACTGGATATCCCGATACGCCAGGTATTGATCGAATCCCGCATTGTCATTGCTAACGACGACTTTAGTAAAGAACTCGGTGTTCGCTTCGGTGTCAGCAATACCAACATAACTGCAGGCGCGACTGGAAGTGGGGGCGCGACTGCAGGTAATTTGACCGGTACTGCTAGCCTGATAAATACCAATACTATTCAGGTGTCTGACGGCCTCAATGTGAATTTACCGGTACAAAATCCGGCGGGAACTTTCGCACTCGCGCTGACCAAATTACCCCTGGGTACGCTACTCGAAATGGAACTGTCTGCCGCCCAGGTAGAAGGCCGGGGTGAAGTGGTATCCAGTCCGAGGGTTATAACCGCTGATTCGAACACCGCTAGCATCGAGCAGGGTGTCGAAATCCCCTACCTGGAGCTGGACGACGGTGCGGCTACGTTAAAATTCAGAAAAGCAGTCCTCTCGCTCGAAGTGACGCCACAGATTACTCCGGATGACCGGGTAATATTGGACCTGGAAGTGAAGAAAGATTCGCGAGGCGAAACAGTATCTTTCGGTGCTGGTCTTTCAGCACCGAGTATCGATACCCGGAAGATTCGATCTCGGTTACTGGTCGACAATGGCCAAACGGTAGTACTCGGCGGTATCTATGAAACCGTTCAATCCACCCAGGTCACCCGTGTGCCATTTTTTAGCGATCTGCCCATCATTGGCGCCCTGTTCAGATCCACAATCGACATAAACGACCGTTCTGAATTGTTAATATTCGTCACCCCGAAAATATTGCAGGGTGCGAGTTTCGATATTCGATAATTCCTCCATAGCTTGACCTTTCAGGGCAGTCAATTGACTGCCCTTTTTTTTGGAATTGGAGTGAGGTCCAGTTTTTAGACTATTAAACAAACGATCGCTTTTCGCTTAATCGTCGGGGCCTGTGCAAGTATGGGCCGACCATCAGGTCTAGACCTGACCCCATTTAATATAGTATTATATTGCCGTGAATGCGCAAAATATTATTCTCATTGGGCCAATGGGTTCGGGCAAGTCCACCATCGGTAATATACTGGCTAAAAATTTGCATCGGGATTTTCAGGATAGCGACCAGTTTATCGAACAAAAAACCGGCGTCGATATCGCTCGTATCTTCGACATCGAAGGCGAAAAGGGTTTTCGAGAGCGGGAATCAAAGGCGCTGAAAGAACTGCTCGGTCAGAATAACCGTATCATCGCTACCGGCGGTGGGTCCGTGGTCAGCAAGGAAAATCAGGCCCTGCTTAAATCGAAAGGCTATATTATCTTTCTCGACACATCGGCAAATCAACAAATGTACCGGCTACGCCGCGATAAAAAGAGACCGCTGTTGCAAACTGAAAACCCGCTCGAGCGCCTCGAAAAACTGTTAGCAGTACGCCGGCCCATTTACCTCGACCTCGCGGACCTTGCAGTAAAAACCGACCGCAGGATGGCGCGCAAACTGGCCGCGGATATCATTACGCAGTTACCCGAGCACCTGAAATAGGCTTGCCGAGATCACTATGGCGCTAATGCACAGCCTCAACGTCGATCTCGGCGACCGAAGTTACCCCATTTATATCGGCGATAACCTGCTTGGCGAGGCTTCCTTACTGGGCAGGCACCTTAGGGGTCATTCTGCCCTGATCGTTTCCAACACGACACTGGCGTCACTTTATTTGCGAAAAGTACAACAATCCCTGGATGCCCGGAACATACGCCACGATAGCCTGATTCTCGAC
>JBGMRM010000016.1:0-11985 GCA_048061415.1 Gammaproteobacteria bacterium
GCATGGCAATGAAAATGCAGATGTAATGTTTAGTCGAAGGGGCGCGCCAGGTAGCCGCGAATTATCTGGATGTGGCCCTTTTAATTCCCCTGTCCCCCTCCTCTATCGATATACCCATTCGATCTAGCGCAAACTGTTCCAATCGACCCCGACCCTGTGTTAGCCTGTGTGGGCCTGGTGGAGCAAACCACCCTATAGCTAGAGGTTATATCATGATCGAGGAAGCGGACAGCTTTCCCGAAAAGCCACGCGAGCGTCCGCGCGACCCTCGCTTTTCTTCGGGCCCGTGCAGGAAATATCCGGGGTGGGAGCTTGCCCACCTCAACACCGAATACCTGGGGCGCAGTCATCGCGCCAAAAACCCCAAACAACGTCTCACCAAAGCGATCGAGCGCTCGCATAAACTTTTGAACCTACCCGACGACTGGCGGCTCGGTATCGTGCCTGCCTCGGATACCGGTGCAATCGAAATGGCGATGTGGTCGATGCTCGGGGAGCGGCCGGTCGACGCGCTGGTGTGGGACAGCTTTTCCGGTGACTGGGCAAAAGATCTCGGCACCCTGAATCTGCCGCAACTCAATGTCTATGAGGCCGATTATGGCGACCTGCCGGATTTGTCGCAGACGCAATCCGGCCACGACATCGTGTTTGTCTACAACGGGACCACCAGCGGGGTACGGGTGCCCGACCTGAACTGGATAGCCGCCGACAGGGCAGGCCTGGTCCTGTGCGATGCCACCTCGGCCGCCTATGCCATGCCGATCGATTTTTCCCGGCTCGATGTGGTTACCTGGTCGTGGCAAAAAGTGCTCGGGAGCGAGGGCGCACACGGCATGTTGGCCCTCGGGCCGAGGGCCGTCGCAAGGCTGGAGAGCTACACACCGCCACGCTCACTACCCAAGATATTCAGGCTGGCCAACAGTCAAAAGTTGATCGAGGGTATCTTCAGCGGCGCGACCATCAATACCCCGAGCATGCTCGCACTCGAAGACCTGCACGCCGCGCTCGGATGGGCCGAAAGCATCGGCGGGCTCAAGGCGCTCTGGCAACGTACCAGGGATAATTTTGACTGCATCGATCGATGGGTGCAGCGAAGCCCCTGGATCGACTGGCTGGCCAGCGATCCGGCGAACATCTCGCCGACTTCCATGTGCCTGCGCATAGTCGATTCCGATTTTGCTCAACTTTCTGTTGAACGACAGCAACAGGGCATCGGTCAAATGACCGGTTGGCTTGAGCAGGAGGACAGTGCTTTCGACATCGGAAATTATCGAAGCGCCCCACCCGGCTTCCGTCTGTGGGGTGGTGCAACCGTCGAAACCAGCGACCTGGTGGCGCTCACCCCCTGGCTCGACTGGGCCTTTGCCGCTTTCATCCACCACTTCCGAGGAGCGTAATATGAGCAAACCCAAAGTACTAATCGCCGACTCGATGTCGAGCCTGGCCGTCTCAATTTTCGAAGAGCGCGGCATCGAAGCCATACAACCAGGAAAACTCTCGGTTGAAGAATTGCTCGATACGATCAGCGACTACGAGGGACTGGCGGTGCGCTCGACCACCCAGGTCACCGCCGAGTTACTCGAACGCGCCGATAAGCTCAAGGTCGTTGGGCGGGCTGGAATCGGCGTTGACAATATCGATGTTCGCGCCTGTACCAAACGGGGCATCGTAGTAATGAATACACCCTTTGGCAACGCGATTACCACCGCCGAACATGCGATGGCGATGATGCTCGCACTCGCACGGCATATTCCGCAGGCCAACGAATCGACCCAGGACGGCAAGTGGGAAAAGTCCCGGTTCATGGGAATGGAACTCACCGGCAAACTGCTCGGCATCATCGGTGCGGGTAATATCGGCTCGATTATGGCGAAAAAGTCGATCGGCTATGGGCTGCGCGTGCAGGCTTACGATCCGTTTTTGACCGAGGAGCGTGCGGATAAGCTCGGGGTAAAAAAAGTGGACCTCGACACGCTGCTGGAAACCTCGGACATCGTTTCGCTGCACGTACCGAAAACACCCGAAACCGCCAACATCATCAGCGCCAGCGCTATCAATAAAATGAAACACGGCGCCCTGCTGGTGAATTGCGCGCGCGGTGGCCTGGTCGATGAACTGGCTTTGCTCGCCGCGCTCAAGAGCAACCATCTCAAGGGTGCCGCGCTCGACGTGTACGCAGTCGAACCCGCGAAAGAAAATCCCCTTTTCGGGCTACCTAATGTTATCTGTACGCCGCACCTCGGTGCATCGACTGTAGAGGCACAGGAAAAGGTCGCGATGCAAATTGCCGAACAAATCAGCGACTATTTGCTCACTGGTGCGATCAACGGCGCACTCAACGTACCGAACCTGAGTGCCGAAGAAGCCAAATTATTGAAACCTTACCTCGACCTCGCGCGCGGACTCGGTTCCTTTGTCGGCCAGCTCACGCTGGATCCGATCAAGTCCCTGACTGTCACTTATGGTGGCGAGGCTAACGATGTCAATATAGAGCCTCTGACCTCGCAGGTGGTTCAGTCATTACTCGAGCACCACAGTAGCTTTGTCAACTCGGTGAATGCGCGCGAAGTGGCGCGGGAGAGAAATATCGACCTGATCGAAGCGCACAATGAAGGCAAGGATGAATATCCCTGCCGTATCACCGTGACCGTCGAAACCGAGGCGATGACGCGCAGTATTTCCGGCACCCTGATACGCAACCGCCCGCGCGTGATCGATGTCAAGGGTATACCGCTGGAGTCCACTCTGGGCGAGCACATGCTTTATATCACCAACGAGGATGCTCCCGGCGTGATCGGCGACATCGGCACCACTACTTGCGCCAGCGGTATCAATATTGCCAATATGCACCTGGGTCGCGACCGTAGCGGCGGCAACGCGATGGTGTTGCTGGAAATAGACGAGACACCCGGTGATGAAGACCTGGAACGGCTGCGTGCGATGCCGAATATCAACAGTGTGCGCTATTTGCACTTTCCGTCCCTGTAATAGCAAACTCGGCGTCTGTGGCGTCCCCTCTCCCAGTGGGAAAGGATAAAATCATATATGAAGAGGCTTAATAATGTCGAATAAAAATCGAATCCAGCCGCTATTTCAACTCGATGGCAAGGTCGCGCTGGTAACCGGCGCCAGCAAGGGAATAGGCGAGGCGATGGCTCGTGGTCTGGCCGAATTTGGCGCCAAAGTCGTGGTCAGCAGTCGAAAACAGAAAGCGGTTGACGCGGTGGCCGACGCTTTTCGAGCCGACGGGCTGGATGCCACCGGGATCGCGGCCAACATGGGTACACTGGACGATATCCACGCGCTGGTGGATAAAACCGTCGAAACCTTCGGTGGCCTCGATATCGTCATCAACAACGCCGCCGCCAATCCGGTGTTCGGCCCGATCCACAATACCGACGAGCGCGCCTTCGACAAGATCATCGATGTCAACCTCAAGGGTCCGTTTGAGCTGTGCAAGAAGGTCTACCCGATACTGAAGGAGCGCGGCGGCGGATCGATTATCCACATCGGCTCAGTAGGCGGTATCAAACCCGAGGCGGGCATCGGTATTTACAGCGTCAGCAAGGCGGCAATCCACAGCCTGACCCAGGCGATGGCTCAGGACTGGGGCGCCGATAATATCCGTGTTAATGCTATTTGTCCCGGGCTGATCAGGACAAAATTTAGCGAAGCCCTGTGGAATGACGATAAAATTCTGGATCGGTTTTTAAAACGTATCCCGCTTGGACGCGCAGGATACCCAGACGATGTCGCGGGCCTGGCGGTTTTCCTCGCCTCGGATGCAGCGGCCTATTGCACCGGTGGTGTCTATTTACTAGACGGGGGTTATACCGCGAACTGACGGCTGCCAGGTTTGATTACTCGATTATCGGTTCCAGAATCAATAGTTGCCGGTCGGTAGCTAAGCAGGAAATACCGCTGCGGGCCGAAATTCAAACCGCGCTTTTGACTAATTCCCGTTTTAGCAATTCGATCCGCGCCCGGGCATCGCGCGCGTTTGGCTTAAGCTCCAGCAGACGCTCGAAGGCAGCGATTGCAGCGATATAGTCACGTTGGAATCCGCGGATCATGCCCAGGCCCCAGGTCGCACCAAAGTGTCGCGGTTCCAGCCTCAGCGTGATTTCTATATCGTCGAGCGAGCCCTCATAATTGCGTTGGTAATAGCGCACCGTCGCGCGGCGATTCCACCCCTCGGAAAATTGCGGCGCCATTTCGACCACCTGCGAATACAGCGCTTCTGCCTGTTGCAAGTTACCCGATTGCACGGCACTACCGCCCTCTTCCATCAGCCGATCGATGTCTTCCCGGCCACTGTCAAACCAAATAGCCCAAATGGCCAGTTCCGCTTCCTGCAATTCAACCGCATTATCGCTGCTTTGCAATAAAACAAAGAGATCATCGAGTCGTGCGTCGCTTTGGTCGGCAAGGCCGCTCGCCGGGAAAAGCAGGAAAATCCCCAGGGTCAATTGGGTCATGAGCACTACGAGGTTAGTTTTCACTTCGACCTCCGCTGGCTAGTTCAGTGAGAATCTCGCGCTATCCTAACAGGGTTTTAAATAAGTTTCTAATGTCCGGCAACGGTCTGATATGATCGGATTCCGGCAGCTTATACAGGACATAGACATGGGAATCGGCAATTTATTCAAATCTCTTTTCGGCGGATCATCCGGGACCACCGAGGAAACTCCATCGGAGCCGCTCGAATACAAAGGACTCACGATCGAAGCGGCCCCCCTCGACGAAGGCGGGAAGTTTCGGACCGCAGGCTATATTAGCGGAGAATTAAATGGCGAAACCAGACGGGTTCAGTTTATTCGCGCAGATGAAAACTCCGACAGGCAGGCGGCGATCGATCATTCAATTTCGAAAGCCCGGCAAATTATAGACGAACAGGGCGCCGAATTACTGGGGAAAACTCATCTGTAGCGTTCAGGCCGCCCCGGCCAGGGCGGTAATATTATCCCCAGTCGACGCCTCGATGACGCACGATTTTAATACCTGGCCCGCATGTCGGACTATTTTCAAAACAGTTTTTTTCTGCGCGCAAGGGTGATTTGCAACTCATCGGTTTGCGATTCAAATCGGTGAATGAATTCACGGTTGTTAAAACCATTAGCGTTGACCGATATCCTGTGCTCTCCACCCGCGAGATTGTCAAAGAAAAATCTCCCGGTGCTATCGGTGCCTTTGACGCGATAGGATGAATACTCGATTTCGCCATCCAGGACTTTTGTATCGAGTTTCACCAACGCATTCGCGAGCGGGGCACCATTGTTATCGCTCACCCAGCCGGATAAATAATTATCTCCCCTGTCGACCACCAGTTTCAGGTATCTATATTCATTGACCGCCAGAGTCAGGCCGGTAATTTTGAAATAATCTGGTCCCTGGGTCGACAGGCTCACTTCTCCCGCTGGAAAATTTCGCAAACTAAAAAATCCCGAAGAATCACTCTGTATTTTTCGAACGTGCATACCGGTTGACAGGTTATTGATGTAAATTTCAAAATTTGGGATCGGCTCGCCCTGAGTGTTGACAATCATGCCCCCTATATCAACGAATTTGAGCGATTCAAGGATAATATTTGTGAACGGAGTATTGTGCGTGACGCTAAATTCTTCATCCCCGTAGAATAAATACTCGGGGGTCGAAAATACAGTCAATCTGTACCGGTTACCCGACATGACTCCTTCTAATGAAAAATACCCGCGCTCGTCGCTAAATGTCGTCTGGAATATATTATCCAGTCCCTGGCTGTTCCTGAAAGTGAGTTGAATTTTTAATCCCCCCAGGCCAGCCCCTATATCGTTGCCAATCCAGCCATCGACCGAGATAGACTCAATGGCGGTTTCCAATGCCACGTCCATTTCGATCACCGATTTATCTTTTAATATCCCGGCTTTAAATTCAATTCTCCTGTCCTTATAGCCGCTACGCAGAAAACGCAGTACAGGACCAGGATTGTTAATGATATCGACGAAAATCTTGTATTTTCCCGCTGCATCGGTACGGGTGCTATAAACACTTCGCTCTTCCGCCACCAGCGTGTTGTCTATGGGTTGATTGCGCTCATCGACAACGCTACCGAAAATTTCCAGACGGCTGAAAGGCTCCGGTTTATCGCCTTCAAATATTACTTCACTGTTATTGGGCTCGTTGCTATTTAAATCGAGGTCATCAGCGATAGTTACTCCAGGACTAAAGTCTGGTGGAGCGAATTCTGTAATCCCATCATTCGGGGAGGTTTCGGAAGGAATTTGCGGGGGGAACAACAAGTAGTAAATGCTGTACACTAGCGCAGCCATCAAGGTCAAATACAGGATCTGTTTCACTTTTAAATAATTTGACGGATGTGCTTTTCAATATCGAATACATGCCGATCTTTCAAACCCAATGCTCGAAGAGCCTCGGCCAGCTCAAATAAATAATCGCGATTCGAGCCACTCGCACCCTCTGCGCGGCAAATTTGCCGGGCAATATTGAACTCGCTGGCTTCGCCCAGATAAGCTTCATTTTCAGGGCTTGCGATATAAACAAGACCCTTATCCCGGGATCCATCGTCGAAGCTCAACTCGGTGGTAAAACGAAGATAGCCATTTTTTTCACGCACATCGAGCTGGTTGAAAACCGACGCATCGACCTGATAGGCAACACCGCCACACACTGCATCTGCACACTCGATCAGCGTGACAACACGTCCCGGATTTTTTTCGGTGCCGCGATGATCGTGTGAGCCCTGCCAGAAACGCCGGCTCCATCCACGGATACTCGCCGGTTTCGACTCCAGATAGGCGAAATCGACCTTGAAGATCAGCGAACCATATCCAAACAACCATACCCGATCGCCGTCGCCTGGCAGGCTCCTGCTTTGGTTCTCCTCGATGGTATTCGCGGACATTGCCTTTTTCTTATATAAATCGCATTATCATACCATCTCAGATACGATTTAATGGATTCAAACTCGACTAGAAATTGAGACACCGAATGGTCGGAAAAGTCCTTATCACTGGCATTTTGTGCCTGACATTGTTACTTCAGGCCTGTTCGAATAGTGAGCTATCCGGAGAGGATCAGATTAAGGAAACCATCGAGTCGGGAATAAAGGCAGCCGAGAATCGAGACGCCAGCGATCTGGCTGACTTAATCGATGAGAACTACCTTGATGATAAAGGATTAAACAAGGCGCAGCTAACCAAACTGCTTCGCCTCTATTTTTTCAGACACAAAAATATATTTCTGTTTACCAAAATAGAAGAAATCGAATTCCTCACCGAAAACAGGGCTCTGGTTAGCCTGAATGTGGCCATGGCAGGAAGTGTGATTTCCGATGCGAATGCGCTCTCCAGCTTAAGAGCAAGGATTTACAATTTTGAGCTGGAACTGGTTAAGGAAGACGAGTGGTTATTGCAACGTGCAACATGGCGAGATGCCAGTATGGGCGATATGCTGTAAATATAACGGTGATCTATGCAAAGCTGCTGACCGGGACCGGGGCATCGAGATTCGGAAACCGGTAGCTGCGACGATTGCAGCATTCCTGCTTCATTGTCTAAACGACAGATCCTTTTGATCCAGCATTCGGATCAGGGCTTCCCACGACCGGGTTACATAGTCACCCGGTCCCCCTGCAGGCGGGGTATTATAATCATTGAGTTCCTTGATCACGCTGGCTTCCGGCTGTAGCGTCTTGACACCGGAGGCCAGTACATCGACCTGTACCTTACAGGCATTTTCGAGCGTATATAAATAGTAGAAGGCTTCCGCGATGGTTCGGCCGGTGGAAAGCAGACCATGGTTGTGCATGATCATTAAAACCTTATCGCCCATGTCTTCCCCCAGTTTTCGGCATTCATCTTCATTATCAGTAGCAATACCGTATTTGTGGTAACACACGATACCACCCACTTCATTCGCCTGTTGCGTCAGCGGTAGCAGGCCGCATTCCATAGCAGACACCGCCATGCCGGCCCTGGTGTGGCTGTGCAGAGCCGCATTGACATCGGGACGCGCCTTGAGCACGGCCGTATGAATGGAGTGGCCCGCTTCGTTAAATGGGTAATCTCCCGCCAGAACCTTCCCATCGAAATCGACCTTGATTAAATTGCTCGCGGTAACTTCGGGAAATAACATCCCGTAGGGATTGATAACATATTGATCGGACTGCCCAGGCACCCGGGCGCTCAAATGCGTAAAGATTATATCGGTCCATCCGAAATGGACGAATAATCGATAACAGGCTGCCAGGTCCTGACGAACCAGCCACTCGTCTTCGTCCATATTTTTCGTAGGAATTTTTGAAGTCACTGTGGCCATATCGTCAACCTTTTATATCCGATAATCAGGAGAACCGCAATGACTGATGCGCGGTGCGCCTCGCCTGGCGACGTTTGATGGGCGATTCAAAGAACCGCGTTAAAGCTGCAACAAGGGTCTCTGCGTCCGACCTGTCGAGATTCGATATCTCCTCCCTTACGGCAAGAACTGTCTTTAACAGGTGTACCGACACGATGTGTTCGCCCTGTCCATGATCCAGCACCCGGTTCAACAAGTGGTTGGTTTGCCTTTCGAGGTCGGTCGATTTCCAGCTTCCCAGATCGGTATAGCCCGTGGTGAAGCCTGCATTACGACCGTTGAAACAGGCCATTTGCAGTAATGCCTGCGGCCACAAATCCGGAAAGCGAAGGCACTGTTGCCTGACCGCATTGGCAAAAGTCAGGCCATGGGTAAAATCGAGCCAGCCGACGTTTCCTGACACGCTAATGTGTACCTTTTCCTGCTGCGCAATATCGAAGCTCAACAGGTTGATAGCATTCGCCAATAACAATGCCTGGTAAATCGTTTCGGGCGGGCTCCCACTGCAGGCCACCGTCGCCTCCATCGAATTGTTAATGCTTTGGTGACGCCACAGTTTGGCTTCCGGGTTAATCCCGCTATGTTGTCCCCATTTTTTAAGATGTCCTGTATAGGCGCGAAAATCGGGAATCCTGTCTTCGCGGGAGGCATAGATAAGTTCACGCACCAAAGAAAGCAGCACAGGTTCCATTACATCCTTACCCAGGCGTTCGATCAGAATCTTTGCCTTGGTCACATAGATCAGCGCATGCCCAAAGGCGTTGTAATGCTCCAGCGCAGCGCGTGTCAATACCGCTTCGAAATTCGCAAATTGCATTCCGTCACTAATACCGCCACGAATAGCAGCGACGGCTGCATCTTCGTGTTCCGCTTCAATAGCGTTTAAAAAGACAGATTCATCGAAGGATGTTAGCTCAGATGTAAAGGCATAGTCCTTTTCCCTCAACACATCGAAAGCAACATGCGCAACGCTTTCCACCAGGCAAACTAGTTGCAACTCATCGTCGTCCTCGTGTTCGTCGTACAGCGTCAACCAGTCCGCCATACCGGCGTAAGCGTGCGTCCACCCAAACTCCATCTTTTGCCAGGACCATTCGATTGACCACCGTAGCACGTCAAGTGGATCTGCACCGAGTCGAATTAGACGCGCTATCTCACGCGCGATACGGTCGTAGCTGTAATCATCAAACGCATCATGCAAACTGCTGCCTATGTTTGTATACCGCTCCTGATAAGGCAGTTCGGTGATATCGACCCAGATGTCGCTCCCGCGTATTGCAATCGGGTAGGTGCGCAGGCGGTCTCCGCCATAGAGGTTGTCACCCGTGTCGAGATTAAATTTCCAGTTGTGCCAATTGCAGGTCAAAGTACAGTCCTGTGCCAGGCTGCCTTCTGACAATGGATATCCCTCATGCGGACAGCGATTATCGCAGGCCCTGACCCCATAGGCTGTATTGAAAAATGCGATCTGCTTTCCAGATATTCGCAGCATTTTTATTGACTGCAGTTCAAGGTCAGCCAGCGGCATCGCCAAATGCCAGTTGCTACCGTGATCCGCAGGCTGACCTGATACCTCCGCCATAACAAGCACCTTGATAAGAATTCAACAATAGTATAAAAGTTAAACTTAACTTTAAGTCAAGAAGATTTTTTTGAGTCAAATCGGATCACTATGAATAAGCCAGTAAACTATCTTTCCATTGGTGAGGCTGCACGACGCAGCGGCGTCGCAACATCGACATTACGTTTTTACGAATCACGTGGACTGATACAGGCAATTCGGGTATCGGGTAATCACCGGCGCTATCATCGGGCTATGCTGAGACGTATTTCGATTATTCGCATTGCACAGACGCTGGGGTTAAGCCTGCGAGAAATTTCTAATGCGCTCGAATCACTGCCCAATAAAAGAACCCCCACTAACAGGGACTGGGAGAAACTCTCTACCACCTGGGGGAAACAGCTGGATCAGAGAATTGCTAATCTACAAAATCTTCGTGACAGGCTGTCCGGCTGCATTGGATGCGGTTGCCTGTCATTAAAGCGGTGTTCGCTCTACAACGCCGGCGATCTGGCCGGCAGTCTCGGAGCCGGCCCCCGTTATTTGCTGGGCGACGAACCGTCAGGCAATTGATTGCTTTGGTGAACCGGTATCTAGCCCGATTGCAGGTATTCTTTTATCGCGCGGATATGTTCGGGGCCGGTACCACAACAACCGCCAACGATCTGAACCCCATGCCGTGTTATCCAGCCTTCGATTTCGCTGGCATATTCCTGCGGTGAGCAAATTTCCTCGAAATTCCACCCTGGCAACACCGATCGACCGGTTTCGGCATAAGCAAGCTTCGGACCCGGCCAGTGTTGACCGAGCACGTCCAACGCCGGTTCTATATCCTCCACCTGGGTGTGCATGATCCCCGCAGCCTGACCACCCAGCGGACCCAGAGTTTTCACCAGGGTAGAAAAATCATGCGCAAGATTGGAGTCATCGGTGGCATCCCGCCAGCGCAGACCCCTAACATCGACGCCATCTTCGGCCATCATCGTGCTATAACCGATCCAGACCGGCAGACCGGTCGAAACGGCTGCTTTGATCACCATGCTGGCATTTTCGATGTCCCGCATCATTTCCGCGATGATCAGGTCTACACCCGCCTCGGCCAGTACTTCGGCCAGTTCCCGGTAGCTGGTTTCAGCATGTTCGTCCAACACCGCCTGGTGGTCGCCCTGCAATGGCGGCATGCTCGACATCGACCCGGCTATCCATACCTCACCATCGGCCGCATTATCACGCGCCTGTTTCGCAATCTGCACAGACCTGAAATTCAATGCCTTGGCTTCGTGTCCCAGGTTGATACTCTCCAGTACGTGCCTCGCGGTGGAATAGGTGTTGGCCGTGATCACCTCCGAACCCGCACGGATATAGTCTTCGTGTACCTGAAGTACCTGTTCGGGATGGGTTTTGGTGGTTAATCCGCTCCAGACATTTGCATCCAGTGGTACACCGCGTTTCAGCAATTCGGTACTGACGCCGCCATCTAGCAGGATGATTTCATTCGTGCCCAGTCGCTCGGTTATGGTCGCCATATCTCTAGTCCTGCTGTTCGTTGCGAGAGTAAGGATCTGCTGGATATACCCTGGACGATTGTAATGGGTCTAACACAAATCGCATACCGGTAATTCGCAGGTACCAGCCAGGTCTCTGCACAGAGTATCTTTCGCTTCGCACGCACGCCATTTTGTGTAATTATTATTCGTCCTTACTGAACCAGGCTGAAAGCAGGAGCGGATCATGGCTGGTGGTTGGTCCCGAGACGGGGCTGTGCAGGATCAAATCGACGCCAGCGTCGAAGACGCTGTCAGTCTGGCGCGTAGCCGCCTGCCACAGGGTGAAAGCCTGTCCCGCTGTGAAGAATGTGACCAGGCGATCCCTGAAGCGCGCCGCAGGGCAATCCCCGGCGTTCGCCTGTGTATCGGTTGCCAGTCCGAACTGGACCAACAACAGGCGAAACACAGCAGCTACAACCGTCGTGGCAGCAAGGACAGCCAGTTGAGGTGATCAATTATCGTGGTAGTTTAAGGAACCTCTGATCTATTCGTGAACTCGCATCTTGAAGCCAAAATCCGACG
>JBGMRM010000017.1:0-11805 GCA_048061415.1 Gammaproteobacteria bacterium
CACTCGCGCCTTCGCCGGCATAACCTCTCCTTTAAGTTAAAAATAAATACGGGGTTCCCCCTGTCTCTTTTTATTTTATTATTTTTGCTGTTGATTTTCGCTACCCCGCTTCGAATTGACTTTTGTGGCGTAGTTCTTAGTATTTCGTTACCGCTGGCCAGCAAATTGTACTAAGGGAACGACGCCCAGGGGAAAGGATATAGATTCATCTATGTGGGCGCTGCCTTCATGCAATATTATGGGCTAGTTTTACAAATCATCTCTGGAGGAGCCAAATGAAATCACTTAGACAGTTCACAACCGCACTGATGGGCGCCTTCCTGCTGGTTGGCGCCAGTTATGCCGAAACCAGATGGGACATGCCTACACCCTACGGCGATGGTGTTCATCATACTAAAAATGTTCGCCTGTTCGCCGATGAGGTAGATAAACAAACAAACGGGGAACTAAAAATCGTGGTCCACTCGGGTGCTTCCCTGATCAAGCACCCCGAAATTTATCGCGCCGTGCGAACTGGGCAGGTGCCGATAGGCGAAATGTTCATGGGCCTGCTGGGTAACGACAACCCGGTTTTTAAAGCCGATAACATTCCTTTTCTCGCCTCGGATTTTGCCAGTGCCAAACGATTGTGGGCTGCCTCCCGTTCGATCATCGAAAAAGCACTCGAAAAAGATGGGGTTAAATTACTCTACGCGGTGCCCTGGCCCCCACAGGGTTTTTACACCAAGAAGCCGATATCATCCGCCGCCGACCTTGCGGGCCTGAAGATGCGCGCCTACAGCCCCACCACTTCCCGACTGGCGATATTGCTTAAAGCAACGCCGACAACGGTACAAACCCCTGAAATCCCGCAAGCCTTCTCGACAGGTATCATCGATGCCATGGTGACTTCACCCAGTACGGGCGTCAGCAGCCAGTCCTGGGACTATGTGTCGGATTACACGGATACCCAGGCATGGATTCCGAAAAACATGGTCATCGTCAACGCCCGTGCATTCAAACGCCTGGATTCGAAAATGCAAAAAGCCGTGATGAAAGCATCAACTGCCGCTGAAACCCGAGGCTGGAAAATGGCCGAGGCCGAAACCGACGCCAAAACTGCGATACTCGCGGAAAACGGTATTAAGGTTACGAAGCCCAGTGCGCGCCTAAAGGCAGACTTGCAGGCAATTGGCAAAACCATGACGGACGAGTGGGCGAAAGAGGCCGGTGACATAGGTAAGAAAATTCTTTCCGCCTACCAGTGATAACCGGGTAAAGCCGGAATTTATCGGTGCGAAAAACGCTCGATAAGCTATATACAGGCGCTGGTGTATTGGCCGGCGCCTGTATCGTCTCGATCGCGGTAATAATCATGGTGCAGATAGTCGGTCGCTGGTTTGGGCTGATAATCCCCTCCACCGAAGATTTTTCGGGCTACCTGCTTGCCGCCGCATCCTTTCTCGCGCTCGCCTATACCTTCCGGCACGGCGGGCACATCCGCGTGACTTTGCTGATAAATTTATTGCCTTCATCGTTGCAGCACAGGCTGATGTACCTTGTACTCATGCTATTCGCAATAATTGCCGGATTTGGCGCGTACCATCTTTCCTATCTGGTTTACGAGTCCTGGAGTTTCGGAGAACTATCTCAGGGATATATCGCGGTTCCGATATGGATTCCGCAATTGCCCATGGCCCTGGGTGCGGTATTATTTTTTATCGCACTGATCGATGATATCGTCAGTTCATTTTTAGGGCATACACCGGCTTTCCTCGGGTTAGAAGAATAACCCGGATGGAAATCACCAATTTAGTTATCGTATTGTCCGCAGTTTTATTCGGAGCCCTGTTGGGTGGTGTCTGGGTTGCCGCCACATTATTTCTGGTTGCCTTCGTCGCGTTGACCTTAAACGATAACAGCAGCATCGGTCTGCTATTTGCAACTACTACCTGGGGGGCTTCGGCAACCTGGACACTGGCGGCTTTACCCCTGTTTATCTGGATGGGAGAAATATTATTTCGCACCCGGTTATCTGAAGATTTGTTCCAGGGTTTAGCGCCCTGGCTAAAAAGGATTCCTGGGCGGTTGTTGCACGTCAATATCCTCGGTTGTACCATTTTCGCCGCAGTTTCGGGTTCGTCGGCCGCTACGGCCGCCACCATTGGACGCATGACTTATCCCGAGTTGAAAAAAAGGCAATACCCGCTACAAATGATGATAGGGACACTGGCAGGCTCGGGCACGCTGGGTTTCCTGATTCCTCCTTCGATCATCTTAATTGTGTACGGTGTTTCAGCCGAAGTATCCATCGCGCGCTTATTCATAGCCGGCGTCATACCCGGCGCGATGCTGGTTGTCCTGTTTATGGGTTATACCGCGATCTGGTCGATTATCAACGCCGACCAGTTACCCATAGACGAATCACCCAATTTACCTCTCAGGGAAAAGCTCTACATGACACGGCGGCTGTTCCCGATCCTGGGGCTCATACTGTTCGTACTGGGCTCAATTTATGCCGGCTGGGCTACCGCAACCGAAGCAGCTGCACTGGGCGTTTTTGGCGCATTATTTTTATCTTTTGTCACCGGAAACCTGACTAAAGACACCTTTATGTCGAGCCTTCTGGGGGCCACGCGCACCTCCTGTATGATTACCTTTATTATTGCCGGCGCTGCATTTTTGAGCCTGGCCATGGGTTTTACCGGGATTCCCCGGCTGCTTGCAGAACAGATCTCTGCAATGGGGCTTTCCCCGGTCATGCTCATCGTGGCGCTTACCTTATTTTTTATGTTGCTCGGATGTTTTCTCGATGGTATCTCTATCGTTGTTTTAACCACATCCATCGTATTGCCTATGATCGAACGCAGCGGTATTGATTTGATGTGGTTCGGTATTTACGTCGTCCTCGTGGTCGAAATGTCGCAAATAACCCCGCCAGTTGGTTTTAACCTGTTTGTGATCCAGGGCCTCACAAAAATCAATATATTGAGTATCGCGCGCTATGCGCTACCCTTCTTTTTATTATTGCTGGCGGCGATAGTATTGCTCACTGCCTTTCCCGGTATAGCGACCTGGCTACCCGCTCAAATGACGCGCTAGCCCACATATTGCCTGGCGGCAACCGGGTCGGGGGCCGCGAAAAATAAAAGGCCGCCGCCAGTTGCGGCTTCAACGTGAATCGGTTTTTATTCCTTCGCAGGCTCAGGTAGACTTACGGCTTTGTTTTAAAGCTTTCGATCACGATGCTATCAGTTAACGGGAAGCTCGGTCATTTTGCTAATCCAGCCGCTGAATCTCAGGGCCGCTATCCCGAGCGCCTTAAAACAATTGCCAGCCTGGAAAAGTCCGAGGCAGCCATTGGTGTCATTTCGCAATGGCCGGGCTATGCAACCACCCCACTCTATTCACTCGATCATACGGCCAGAGATATCCAGGTGGGAAAGATTTGGTACAAGGACGAATCGTGTCGATTTCATCTGAAGAGTTTCAAGGCACTGGGCGGCGCCTACGCAGTCGCCCGCCAGTTGCAGGCGCGCGTGGCCGAGGCCACCGGTGTGGAACCGAGTGTGCAGGCGTTGCTCGATAAAAAATTCGAGGAAATCGTGCGCCAGGTGGTGGTCAGTTGTGCGACCGATGGGAATCACGGGCGTTCGGTTTCCTGGGGCTGCCAGATGTTCGGTTGCCCCTGCGTGATTTATATCCACCACGATGTCTCGCCGGGCCGCCGACAGGCGATGGAGGCTTTCGGCGCCGAGGTAATTCGCATTAGCGGCAATTACGACGACTCGGTGAAACGGGCCGACGCCGATGCCAGGCAATTGGGTCGCACCATAGTTTCCGATACCAGCTACCCGGGTTATATGGATATTCCACGTGATGTGGCGCTCGGTTATACCGTGCTACTGGCCGAATCGGTCGAACAAATGAAGGGGGAAATTCCTACCCATGTCTTCATCCAGGGTGGTGTCGGTGGTCTGGCCTCGGCGGTCTGCGCCTATTTCTGGGAACTATGGGGCGAGCAACGGCCCCGGCTTATCCTGGTCGAACCGGAAAATGCGAATTGCCTGCAGGAGAGCGCCCGACAGGGTAAGCCGGTGGTGGTCGAGGGCGAACTGGATACCCTGATGGCGGGTCTCGCCTGCGGCGAAGTCTCCGCGCTAGCCTGGGAAATTCTGAGTATCGGCGCAAATGATTTCATCACCGTAAACGAGGCTTCCGTACCTGCTACGATGCAACTGCTGGCGCGGGGGTTTAACGGCGACGCGCAAATTGAAGCGGGCGAATCGGCCGTGGCCGGTCTCGCGGCGCTGATAACCGCGCGCCAAAGTCAGGATACCTCGCAGCGATTGGGACTGGACGAATCGAGTCGCGTTTATATTATCGGTACCGAGGGGGCGACCGACGCGGAAGTATATAAGAGACTGGTCAATTCTGATGAATAGATTCCGGCGTGAAAAGAGGCCTGGAGAGGACCCTGGAATACTCTCTTTTGTCATTCCGGCCCCCGAGCCGAAATCCATCGTAAAGCCTCTACGGACAGTCATCGTAGCTTCGTTTTTAATGGGTCCCGGATCGAGTCCGGGATGACAATAAATATTCCTCAACGCGGTTTCGCGCTAGCGGAATTCGAAGACCGCACTCAGCGTGCGCAGCGCATGATGCATGAGCTTAAAATCGATGCGATGTTGCTGACGACCGAACCGCAGGTTCGTTACTTCAGCGGGTTTTTCACCCAGTTCTGGTTAAGCCCGACGCGCCCCTGGTTTTTGCTGGTGCCGCTTGAGGGCAAACCTGTCGCGGTGATCCCGACCATCGGCGTCGTGGGGATGCTCGCTACCTGGATCGACGACGTGCGCTCATGGACATCGCCCCAACCGGGCGACGACGGGATATCGCTGCTCACCAGCACGATCGAGGAATTGCCCAGACGCTTTGGCCGGATCGGCGCTACGCTCGGCGCCGAAAGCCATTTGCGCATGCCTGCTCAGGATTTTGAGCAACTCAGGGGCAATCTTGGCGCCACCGAAGTAGTCGATTGCAGCCTGTTATTGCTAAGACTTTGCAGCATCAAGTCAGCCGCGGAAATTGCGAAAATTAAGCATGTATGCGAACTCACCTCTGACAGTTTCAACGCCCTGCCCGGTTTCGCACACATCGGCGATAGCGAACGGGAAATCGTGCAGGCGATGCGCATGGACCTACTCCGGCGCGGCGCGGATAACACGCCGTATATCATTTCAGCCTCTGGCCCCGACGGCTACGACAATATCATCATGGGGCCGAGCGACCGCAGGATGGAAACGGGTGATGTGCTGATTATCGATACCGGTACGCTGTTCGATGGTTATTATTGCGATTTCGACCGCAATTTCGCCTTTGGGAGCGCGTCGGATAATGCGAAAAAAGCTTACGAGACGGTGTACAAAAGCACCGACGCTGGCTTTAGGGCCGCGCGCGCAGGGGCTACTACCAGCGATTTATGGCGGGCGATGTGGACGGTACTCGAAGCCGGTGGCGCCGAGGGCAATGACATCGGCCGGTTGGGCCATGGTCTCGGCGTGCAGCTCACCGAATGGCCTTCAAACACAGCCACCGACGATACCGAACTACGGCCCGGTATGGTGATGACGCTCGAACCGGGCATGAGTTATGATGGCGGCAGGCAAATGGTACACGAAGAGAATGTTCTCATCACCGATACCGGTGCTATCATGCTGTCGAAACGCGCGGCAGCGGAATTACCGATAATCGAGTAAACGAGCATGAGTAGATCCGAAATTATCCAGCCTGATATTTCCCTGGACGTGATCGCTCCGGGTGGGCGCATCGGCCTGATTGCGCTCGCTACCGATTTTAACTCTGAGCAGGAATTGCGCCGTATATTCCCGCACGATGTCGAAATATTCACCAACCGCGTACTAAACGCCAGCCCGGTAACCCTGGAAAACCTGCGCGGCATGGCGGGCGACATCAGCCGGGCCGCAGCCGGGATTTTGCCCGACATCCAGCTCGACGCGATGATTTATGGCTGCACCTCGGGTACCGTCGCCAATGGCGCAGAGAAAATCGAACAATTGATCCACAAAAGCTGTCCGGGTGTACCGGTCACCAACCCGGCGAGCGCTGCACTCGCCGCGTTTGCCCATTTCGGCGCGCAGCGCATTTCGATCCTGACGCCTTATACCGAACCGGTAAACCTCGAAATGGCGCGCTATTTCGAGCAGCGGGGTATCGAGGTGATCAACATCGTTGGCCTGGGCTACGAAAATGACATGGATATGACCGGCATTCCGCCGCAGGCCATCGCCGAAGCCGCCAAAACGGTTTGCGACGCCAACGCTGAGCTATTGTTCATTTCCTGCACCGCGATTCGCGCGGCCGCAGTCATCGAAGAGATCGAACAGGCCATCACCAGACCCGTAGTCTCCAGCAACCAGGCGCTAGTCTGGCATAGCCTGAAGCTGATCGGATGTCCGCATAGTGTTCGTGGTTATGGATCGCTATTCCAGCAATGCTGAACGACCCGGCCGACCCAAATTTCGAAGTACGAAGGATGAGGCTTAAACCTTAGCCGGCATGCACACCACGCTGGCGAACGAGCTGAGCCCGCAGTATATTTTGATAGTTTCGAACCTGACGGACGTAGGTCACCGCCTCTGAGCCTCGCGCATAACCATATTTGAGATCCCTGTAATATTTTTTTTGCGCCAGTAACGGCAATACACCTTTTAAATCCAGCCAGCTATCCGGGTCGAGATCCAGTTTTTTAGCCAGTATTCTGGCATCGTTAAGATGCCCCATACCCACGTTATAGGCCGCGAGCGCATACCACCAGCGGTCTTCACCCTGCACCGAATCCGGAATTCGGGATGCCAGTTTTTTCAGGTATTTTGACCCACCCATAATGCTTTGCTCTGCATCGAGCCGGCTCTCGACCCCCATCTCTCTCGCCGTTACCAGCGTCAACATCATGATGCCCCGCACGCCGGTAGGGCTTTTGGCGCGCCGGTTCCAGTGCGATTCCTGGTAAGCCTGGGCAGCCAGCAGGGTCCAGGGAATCTGCTGCTGTTCGGCTGCTTTCCTGAATAGCGGCTCCAGCTTTGACAGGCGTGAACGTATGCGACGGATAAATGAACGCATGTCGACATAATCGAACTCGTCTGTCCGGTAGTATCGGTCTCTCAGAATCAGCAATTTTCCATTGCGATCGATGTATTCTAGCCATTCCTCGATAACGTCCGATAGCATGGTCCACTCGGGCGAGAGGGTCCAGGCGAGTGACTGGTTCTCCAAAATCGTGAAGGCGACCTGTAGTTCAGGGTAAACACGTCGCTTGATGTTGATTTCGCTGGAATTTGCCACGGTACACTCGATTTCCTTACGCCAAACCTGTTCGAGCAGAGCGTCTATATCGATATCTTCAGCGCTATCCCAGGATAAAGCAGGATAGTCCCGCTGCAATTCCTTCAGGCGGGCTTCGTAGCTGGAATCGGCGAGTACTACCAGTTCCCAATCGATTAGTTCTTCTATATTACGCGGTAAGCTACCCTGATTTCTGCGGCAAACCACCTGTTGGTCGACGCGTTGGTATTCCGGTCCGAATATATAACCCTGGTCTTCCAGCATCGAGCTGCTGGTGAGTCCCGCGGCAGCCAGCTGGCCTTGGTCGTCAGCGATTGCTTCAAGCACCGCTTTATTGTTATCGCGGATATCGAATTTTAGCTCTACGCCGATATATTCGGCAAAAGAGCTCAGGTAATCGTATTCAGGGCCCGTAGGACCTTCGTCTCCCTGGTACCAGGTGGTGGTCGATTCACGCGAAATCACTACCAGCTGGCCAGTTTCCTTCAGGTCATCCAGGCTGTTGCCAGGGGTCAATAAACGAATTAGCACAATGACAACCACCGCAAACATGCCCAGTAATAAAGTCCTGAACTTCCAGCCGGCGGTGCCCGCATCGATCCGAGAGATTAAATCCCCAGGCTGTTTCAACCACAGCGTCCAGGTCATTTCAGGGTCATTCGCCAGGCGTTCTGGAATGCGTCTGATACTTGTTAATAGTGATTTTAAAATAAGAATTTACCGCCAAAATTTTTTAGTCAATACCGGAGACAACTGCTAATATTATTAAATTATCTCAACTTCAGAATAATATCCACCATGGAAGCGACTCTCAAAAACGCATTTGTTGACAATTTTCTGGGTCAGTCCCCGAAATGGTACAAGCAGTTAATCGTGACATTTCTGTTAATAAACCCGGTGATTTTTTTCATCGATCCATTCGTCGCTGGATGGATTTTGATCGTCGAGTTTATTTTGACCCTGGCCATGGCGCTTAAGTGCTATCCCCTGCAACCCGGGGGATTGCTAGCGGTCGAAGCGATTGTCATCGGCATGGCGACGCCCGGTGAGGTTTATCAGGAAACCATCGCCAATTTCGAGGTGATCCTGTTGTTGATGTTCATGGTAGCGGGCATATATTTTATGCGTGAACTGCTGTTATTTACCTTCACGCGTATTCTGATATCGGTCAAGTCCAAGAGTCGGCTATCCTTCCTGTTTTGCTTTACCGCTGCTTTCCTAAGCGCATTCCTCGACGCACTCACGGTAACCGCGGTACTAATATCGGTTGCGGTGGGTTTTTACGCGGTTTACCACAAGTTCGCTTCGGGCAAGAAACCGCAGGACGATCACGACCATAGCCATGACCAGGAGGTGCGCGAACATTCAAGGGAGGACCTTGAGCAGTTTCGCTCTTTTCTGCGCAGTCTGATAATGCATGGCGCCGTCGGTACCGCGCTGGGCGGCGTGACCACTTTGGTAGGTGAACCGCAAAATCTGCTGATCGCGGAACGCGCCGGATGGGATTTCATAGAATTTTTTAGCCGTATGGCTCCGGTTACGATGCCGGTTCTGGCATTCGGCCTGAGCACCTCTGTGTTGCTGGAAAAGATCAAATGGTTTGGCTATGGCGCCACGCTGCCTGACTCGGTCGCCAGGGTATTGACCGAATATGACCAGGAGCAGGCATCTACGAGAACCAATGAGGACAATGCGGTACTGATTGTACAGGCTATCGTTGGCATCATTTTGATTTTTTCACTGGCATTCCACGTCGCCGCGGTTGGTCTCGTCGGCCTGATGGTTATAGTTTTGCTGACATCGCTCAATGGCATCGTCGAAGAGCAACGAATCGGCCATGCATTCGAAGAAGCGCTACCATTCACGGCTTTACTGGTGGTGTTTTTTGCGATCGTGGCGGTGATTCAGGAGCAGGGCCTGTTTGCTCCGGTTATCGCCAGGGTACTGGAGATGGACAGGGAAATACAGCCACTGATGTTTTTCATCGCTAACGGGGTACTATCGATGATCAGCGACAATGTATTCGTCGCAACTGTTTATATCAATGAAGTTGCCATAGCCTTAAAACAGGGGGTGATCGACCGTGAACAATTCGACGTGCTGGCCGTTGCTATCAATACCGGCACCAACCTGCCCAGCGTCGCGACCCCTAACGGCCAGGCTGCTTTTCTATTCCTGTTGACTTCTGCGCTGGCGCCACTGATCCGCCTGTCCTACGGTACGATGATGTGGATGGCGCTACCCTATACGATCGTTTTGAGTAGCGTGGGTGCGTTTTCGATATGGTTATTCTTTTAACGGTTCGTCGAAGATTTCACCCTCACCCGGCGGCCAGGCGATGCTGGTTCAGTTCCAGCCATTGTAGTGCGATGATGGTTGCAGAAGATTTTATCCTGCCATCGCGCACCCAGGCGTAGGCCTGCTCGGCGTCTATCACTTCGACGCGTATATCCTCGTTTTCCTCGGCCAGGCCATGTACGCCGCCCACGCCCGAACTGTCGACAATGCCGCAATACAGTGTGCATTGTTCGGTAGCGCCACCAGGGCTGACATAATAGCGGCTAATTCGATGTAATCGGCTGATTTCACAGCCTGCCTCTTCCTGGCTTTCACGCAGGGCTACCTGGTCTACACCCTCGCCTGCCTCGACCACACCTGCAATGCATTCGATCAACCAGGGGGTGTTTTCATCGTGTATCGCACCGGCTCGAAATTGCTCGATCAGTACCACCTTGCGTTGAACTGGGTCATAGGGCAGTAAGGCGACTACCGATCCGCGTTCGAATATCTCACGGGTGAGAATCTCGCTATTTCCGCCGGCAAACAATTCGTGCGACAGGCTGTATTCTTCGAGGCGGAAATATTTGTCGAACAAAACCTCGTGTTTTATGAGGCTCCAGGTGTAATTCATGGCTTTTCCAGATTCCAGGCATATCGTCGCAGGGTGCCTGCGCTACCGGCTCCCGCTTCGGTATCCCTTCTCATCGATACCTATCTCAGGCTATCAACCTCTTCAACACTGAGTTCACGCGCCTCTTCCGGCAGCATCACGGGAATGCCATCCCTGACTGGATAGGCCAGGCGTGAAGTTCTTGACAGCAATTCCTGCTTTTTTTTATCGTAAATCAGCGGACCCTTGGTGATTGGATCAACCAGGATATCGAGCAAATGTTTATCCATGGTGCTTGGTCTCCAGTAAATTTAAAAAATTATCCTGTACTTCCTGTGATAACTCAATCGTCAACGAAACTACCCAGATGTTGTCCTTCGGCATGCCTTTCAATTTCACCGCATCCTTGTGCGTCACCAGTATCGGTAGCTCAGGTTTCAAATCAAGGTCCTGCTGGGTAAAATCATGGTGGTCGGGAAATTCGTGCTCGACAGGGTCTATGCCTACCTGCCTTAAACTGGCGAAGAAAAATTCAGGAAACCCGATCCCGGCGAGTGCATGGATCTGCTGGCCTTTAAACTCCGATACATGCATGCGCCGGTGTGGTTCCGCGAGGTTCCAGACTTCGCCGAGGGATTCGATCACCTGCGGGCTGTCTCGATTTATCGTGATATCCACCTGCCGCAGCCGGTCACGTGGTTCTCGCATCGGGCCGGCCGGAATCAACAACCCGTTACCGAACGCGACGTAGCGGCAAACTGCGATTTCGATGTCCCGTTGCAGGGCATAATGTTGCAGACCATCGTCGGATATAATAATGTCAACCTGTGGAAATTTTTCCAGAATCTGACGAGCAGCCTGCACTCTGTCGGCCCCAACACCGACCGGGCACCGGCATATCTCAGACATCATATTCGCTTCGTCGCCTACCCGACGATCGATTTGACCTCCGGCCAATAGCTGAATTTTCTTTTCGTGCCCACTCTTGTATCCACGCGTTACGATAGCTGGAATAAAACCCTTCTGCTTTAAAAGCTGGTACAGCGCAATTACGACTGGTGTTTTGCCATTGCCTCCCAGGGTAATATTTCCAACCACGACTGTGGTCACAGGCAAATGCACCGAGCGTAACAGGCCGATGCGGTAGCCGAGACGTCGTATCCCGGAGGCGATATAAAACAGCAACGACAGGGGCATTAACATTATCGCCAATGGGTTCATGGACCAAAGCCACCAGCCCTGGCGCTTTTGGCTCGAAGCGCTCATCCAGTGGCCCAGTACCATTTTATCGAGTGCGACGGATCGGTCCGGAGCCCGGCCCTGGCCGGGCAGTGTCTGCATATCTTCATCGCTGTCACGAAACTGCATTCCATGCAGCTTCGCGTAGATTCCTTCGTTCTTCAAAAGACTGGCGTGATCACCCTGTTCGATCAATTCCCCATGATCCAGAACCAGTATGTGGTCTGCATGCTCGATGGTTGAAAGCCGGTGTGCGATCACCAGGGTGGTGCGATTACTCATCAAATTTTCGATAGCATGCTGAATGTGGCGTTCGGACTCGGTATCCAGTG
>JBGMRM010000018.1:0-11454 GCA_048061415.1 Gammaproteobacteria bacterium
ATATTAAAGTCGTCTACTGCGACAACCATATACAATGCCAGGTCGTACTCTAGTCCAAATGCCTCTTCGTCCCACTTCATCGCTTTTTGCAATGAGGCGAGCGCATGGCCACATTTTTCGCGATTGTGGTGCTCGGTGAAGAATTGAAGGCTTACCGTTTTCCCGGATTTGGTCACGAATTCGCCATCTATAGTGGCGAGATCTCCAGCGACCAGGGCAAACAGGTAACTCGGTTTGGGAAAGGGGTCCACCCACTCGACCCAGTGCCGCTCGGCCGTTTCGCCGCTATTGTCTCGATTACCATTCGATAAAAGTACTGGCAGCCTTGCGCTGTCACCGATGATGCGGGTGCTAAACACCGACATGACATCGGGCCTGTCGATATAGTAGGTGATATAACGAAAGCCTTCGGCTTCGCATTGGGTACAGAAATTTCCACTCGACAAATACAGGCCTTCGAGCCGGGTATTGGCCGATGGGTCGATTGCAACCTGACAGCTCAGTTCGAATTTGTCGGGCACATTGAAAATGGTCAAATGCCCGGCACCCACCTCGTATTGATCGGTTTTCAGAGGCACATCGTCGATACTCAGCGCCAAAAGCTCAAGTTCTATACCATCGAGCACTAAGGATGCGGATTTATCGCCGCATTGCCTGCTTATCCCTAATCGGCTTGTAACCCGTGTGTGTTGGGCATCCAGGTCAAATTCCAGCCAGGTATCATTGATAGTAAACTCGGGTGGACGGTAGTCACGCAGGTATTTGCGCGGGTGTTGAACACTTTTCATCGATTTCGAAACCAGTAAAATATGCGCGAAGTGTACCCGAAATGATCGAATAGTCGCTATGCGGGAATAGACCTTTTTATCGCAATGATGCCGGCTGTGGGAAATAGGACTTCCCGATCGGACCTGCGCCACAGATTCGGGCTTGCGATACCGGGTATTTCGGCTATCATGCGCACCAATTTAACCCTTGGGAGTAGCTTAGATGGCTATAGAACGCACTATTTCTATTATCAAGCCAGACGCGGTAGCGAAAAACGTAATCGGTGATATTTACCGCCGCTTCGAAAATGCAGGCTTGCGTATCGTCGCGGCGCGCATGGAGCATTTGAGCGCCGAAAAAGCAGGCGAGTTCTACGCGGTTCACAGAGAGCGGCCATTTTACAATGACTTGATCGAATTTATGACCTCAGGACCGGTTATGGTTCAGGTACTGGAAGGCGAAGAGGCGATAAGCAAAAATCGCGAAGTCATGGGCGCTACCAATCCTGCAGAAGCTGCGGCTGGCACCATCCGTGCCGATTTCGCGCAAACCGTCGACGAAAATGCAGTTCATGGTTCGGATGGCCCGGATACCGCTCGGGCTGAAATCGAGTTCTTTTTTGGCGCCGATGGCGTGTACGCCAGAACCCGTTAATTGACACGATTCGAAGCAGTCGGTACGGGCGCCCCGGGGACACCCTCTTCGGTAATATCCCACCCCTAAAAATCACCGGTGCCCAGTCGGGTTGCCTGCCTGGGAATCAATATTTTCTGAGAAAGCCTAAGTAGGTTATAATCGGTAGATCGGGTGGGTTGAGCGAAAAAATCCGGTCAATCAGGGAACTAGACACGTCAAACCGGGGCCTTAAATAATAAGCAGAAAGTCACAGGCCTGACGGGCTTATCCCATCTGATCACCATCAGGAGGTAGTAAGTATGAACAACGAATATCACAACCTTCCCCATCGCCCACTCTCTTCTGGAACCCTCGTTACTAAAAACAAACGCGCTAAAGCGGTAAAGGTTGGCCGGGAAGACCCCGCATTTTCGATGATGACCGATTTCAAACATGTTCGTCCGTTTTCGACGACGATTACCGCAACCATAGGAGAGATCAATCAAAAAATGATAGCCTGTGGCGTGCGCCTGCTATTTGTCGCCGGTAAAAATGATGCTTTACTGGGGTTAGTGACCTACAACGATATTTATGGCGAAAAGCCGGTGCGCTACCTGCAGGAGAACGGCGGTAAACGCGAAGATATCAGCGCGCAGGATATTATGACCCCGTTGAGGCGACTGGAAGCACTCGACATTGCCGATATTCTTAAGGCGCGTGTTGGCGACATCATCAAGACGATGAAATTAAGCGGGCGGCAGCATATCCTGGTCGTAGAGAATCAGGCCGACGGGTCGCAGGCCGTTTCGGGGCTGTTTTCTTCCACTCAAATCGAAAAGCGATTAGGCATTAAAATAGAACTGTCACCGCGAGCGAACACTTTTGCCGACCTGGAGCGCGCGTTAACCGATTAGTCGGGTGCAGGCAAAATTCCAGGGGTATCTAATCGCTGGCCGCTTTATCGTATCAGCCGAGTTTTTCTGCCCACCAGGCCGGCAAATCGGCGATCGTGTCGAGCAGGGCATCAGGTTTGATGCTTCCCTGTAAATCCTGCTCGCGAAATTTACCCGTTTTCACCAGGATCGATCGAAGGCCTGCGGACTGAGCCCCCTCGATATCGCCGACGATATCGTCGCCGATCATCAATGCATTTCCCGGCTCGCATTCCAGCAGGGATAGTGCCGATTCATAAAACGCCGGCGAGGGCTTGCCTATCACCTGCGCCTGGGTATCGCTGGCAAATTCAAGCGCCTTAACGAAGGGTGCGACATCCAGCCTCAAGCCATCCGCCGCGGCCCAATAGCGCGTCATTCCAAGCGCTATCAACACTGGCTTCGGTTCCCGCATCAAAAGCCGAAATGCCCTGTTTAGCGTAAAAAAATCCCAGCCTTCACCCAGGTCACCTACTACCACCGCGTCAACCCGCGATTCGGTGTCAGGGCCGATAATATCGATGCCGCTAAAATCAGGCAGCGCATTTTTTGTCACAAAAAGCACCCCACGACGCATTTTTCGGGCGCCTAGCCATTGCGAGGTGGCAATAATTGGGGTAAAGATATCTTCGGCTTCGGCTTCGATGCCCAACTGGTCGAATTTCTCCAACAGGGATTTACGTGAGACCGAAGTGGTATTAGTCAAATAGAGATACGGGATATTCTCGGCTTTTACCCAGTCCATAGTCTCGCTGGCGCCAGCGATCGCACTATCGCCCTGGTAGAGGACGCCGTCGAGGTCGATCAGTAAAGCGGGCTTTGCTTTAACAGGCTCATTTAGTGCCATCTTTAACTGTCGTTACACAAGCAACCGGACCCCTGATAACTTCCCTGATCCCTCTGTTATCAGGGGAAGGTTTCCGAAGTGAATTTCTTAATATTCTTCTGACCCATGACTATCCAGCGAGGTGAGGCCTTGCCTGTACCTGCGAGTTGCAAACCTGGGTGGGCTCGAACCACTCGCTCCAAAGCGGCTTCCTGCTCAGGATCGGCGTCGACAATAAAAACATGCTTACCCGCTCGAAGCTGTGGTTCAAACCGCTTAAAATCCTTATGGGGCTCCTGTATCCCGTACAATCCGCCAGCCCAGGTACAAAAACCCAGTAATACGATGGCAAGAAAGATAAATGGCATCCAGGTATAGGTTTCAGGCCAACCATTATAGGATGTGATTATCAGTTCCAGCGAGGCCGCCACAACGCCTATCCATGCGCCGGTTATGGTGCCGTGTACAATATCGTTTTTGAACACCGACTCCATATTGTGCAGATGGTCATGGTTTTCAACCGCTGTATCGTCACGGCTGAAAACATGGATTTGCGGTTTATATAAACCGCTTGATTCGAGTTCTTCCTCGATGCGGTCCAGATCGTCAAGATCTTCGCTAATATAAAAATGCCTTTTCATGTCTGTCCCTCCGTTGTCACAAATAGTCTTCCTCAATAAAGCATACGCCTCGACCTATATCGAATCAAGTACGGGTCATAAGAACGGGGCCACCCATTATTCCTGGCCTGTTCGCCTGGCTAAATTCGTGATAATGTCGCGGTGCTTTAAGCATATTGAATAATCGCGCCGGAGCACTATCTCGCTATGAGAATCGAAGACGACAGCAAGCTTGATTACAGGGATGTGCTCATCAGACCCAAGCGCAGTACCTTGGCCAGCCGCAAGGAGGTCGAATTATTTCGAAATTTCAGTTTTCGTAATTACCAGACCGAAGAACCCGGCTCGCATTACCGGGGCATTCCGATTATGGCATCCAATATGGATGGCGTGGGTACCTTCGAAATGGCCGATGCCCTGGCGCAATTGGGGCTATTTACCAGTTTGGTGAAAAACTACGATGCCGGCGACCTGATAGAATTTTTCAGCAAAGACGACCCCAGTCGGTTGCAGAACGTCGCTTATTCGACCGGTATTACAAAACAGGATTTGGAAAAATTCGAGTCGGTATACCAGACACCTGGCGTGCATCTAAAATACGTTTGCGTCGATGTCGCCAATGGCTATTCCGAACGATTTTCAGCATTCATCAAACAGCTCCGGGATGTTCATCCCACTATCGTCATTATCGCCGGCAATGTGGTAACCGGAGAAATGACCGAGGAGTTGATTCTCAGCGGCGCCGATATCGTCAAGGTCGGTATCGGCCCAGGTAGCGTATGTACCACTCGCATACAAACCGGCGTGGGTTTCCCGCAACTTTCTGCCGTGATCGAGTGTTCTGACTCGGCGCATGGGCTGGGCGGCCATATCATTGCCGATGGCGGGTGCACCTGCCCGGGCGATCTGTCCAAGGCTTTTGCCGCAGGCGCCGATTTCGTCATGCTCGGGGGCATGTTAGCCGGACACGACGAAGGCGGTGGCGAAGTTATTACCCGATATTTTAAATCCGGCGAAGTACACAAAACGGCCGATGGATGGGAAGACCTGGTCGAAGAGCGAAAATTCGTGCAGTTTTACGGCATGAGCTCGGAAGCCGCAAACGAAAAGCACTTCGGTGGCCTGAAAGAATATCGATCGTCAGAGGGTCGGGAAATCCTGGTGCCCTACCGGGGTGAAATTGCCAAAACCATTCAGGACCTGCTCGGTGGAATTCGCAGCACCTGTACCTATGCCGGCGCCAAGAAGCTCAAATGGTTGAGCAAATGTACGACGTTCGTCAAAACCGGAGAGCAGTATAATTCTTTATTTTCCGATCATTAAACCCGGGTCTTTATTTAGTACTCTCCAAGGCGACTGCATAGCATAATCAATTGCGTTTCCAGGTGTGATACCTGCCAATCCGTTCGAGTAATTTTTGGGGCGCGTGCGCGCGTTTCCATAGTCCCGCAGCATATTTATTAGCCTCGGCCAGCGTCGGGTATATGTGAATGGTGCCCAATATCTTGTTCATGCCAAGGCCGTGTTTCATCGCCAGTACATACTCGGCGATCAGGTCTCCAGCGTGCTCACCGACAATCGTCACCCCGAGAATCCTGTCCTTACCGGGTACGGTTAAAACTTTTACAAAACCGTGAGCCTCACTGTCGGCGATGGCCCGATCCAGGTCGTCGATACCATACTGGGTGACTTCGTAGGCGATTTTCTGCTCGCGGGCATCGGTTTCATTGAGGCCAACACGGGCAATCTCGGGCTCGGTAAAGGTAGCCCAGGGAATGACCGAGTAATCCACCTTGAAACGCCAAAATGCGCCGAACAATGAATTGACCGAAGCAAACCAGGCCTGGTGCGCCCCCACATGGGTGAATTGATAGGGTCCTGCAACGTCCCCACAGGCATAAATAGTGGGGATATTGCTCTGCAAATATTCATTGACGCTGATGGTGCGATTTGGGTTCAATTCCACACCGAGTTCCTCGAGACCAAAGCCGGCACTATTGGCGGCTCTACCCACCGCGACGATCAGCGTGTCGAATTCAATTTTAATATCCTCGCCTTCGTGCTCGACGATGAGATAATTCCGGCCATCTTCCTGTACCACCTGCTTCGCCTGGTGATTGACCAGAACAGTGACGCCTTCGTCGGTGAGTTTAAGCTTTACCAGTTCGGATACTTCGGGGTCTTCGCGTAACAAAATTCGTGGCAGCATCTCGACCTGGGTGACCGAGATATCCAGCCGGCCAAAGGCCTGGGTCAGTTCCGACCCGATAGGCCCTCCCCCCAGGACTACCAGCTTTTCCGGTTTCTCGCGCAATTCCCACAGGTTATCCGAGGTATAGTAGTTGACCTGGTCGATACCCTCGATGGGTGGCACGAATGGCCTTGCGCCCGTGGCAACAACAATATTTCTCGTACTGATGGTCTTGCCGTTAACCTCCACCTCCCAGGGGGAGACTATTCTTGCCTCACCTTTGATCACATCGACGCCGAGTCCGGTGTAGCGTTCAACCGAATCGTGGGGTTCGATTTTTTCGATCACTCTGGCGACCCTTTGCATAACCTCGGAAAATTCGAAGCTGGCATCGGCCTGCCTGATTCCAAACTCCTCGCTGCGCCTGATATGCGACATGAATTTAGCCGAACGTATTATCGCCTTGGAAGGGACACAGCCGGTATTGAGGCAATCACCACCCATCTTGTGCTTTTCGATCAAGGTGACCCTGGCTTTTACCGCGGCCGCGATATAAGACGACACGAGACCCGCGGAACCGCTCCCTATGACCACCATATTGGTATCGAATCGCGCTGGTTTTTTAAAACCTGCCAGCGCCTTACGATTTTTCATCACCGCGACAATTTTTTTGCCGATAAATGGCAGGAATGCCAGCAGGACAAACGAGAAGATTATCTCGGCACTGAATATACCCGAGGCGGATTCGATCTGGGCGAGTTGGGTACCCGCGTTCACATACACCATGGTGCCGGCGAACATCCCCACCTGGCTTACCCAGTAAAAGGTCCACAACCTGATCGAGGTGAGCCCCATCACAAGATTGATGACAAAAAATGGGAATGCGGGGACCAGCCGCAATGCAAACAGGTAGAAAGCGCCATCCTTTTCGATGCCATCGTTAATCGATGTTAACGATCCCCCAAATCGAGCCTGCACCAAATCCCTGAACAGATAGCGCGATACCAGGAAAGCCACGGAAGCGCCGATGGTGCTCGCAAACGACACCACTATTAACGCGGTGCCAAAGCCGAACACCGCGCCGCCGACCAAAGTGAGAATTGCAGCGCCAGGCAACGAAGCACCACAGACGATAATGTAGATCAGGAAATAAGCGGCCAGCGCTACCAGTCGATTTTCGGCATAAAAGATTTCTATTTCATTTTGTTGCGCTTTTATGTATTCCAGTGTCAGATACTGGTCCAGGTCGAACGCAATAAATAACAATATGACAAGAGCTACCAGTCCAACCAGTCCATATTTCTTCATCTATAGTGTCTCGGTTTAATCCAATAATAAATTCGTGATATAAACAGCACAGCCAATTTCAGCTCGGTGATAAAATTTCACTCTGAGTTCTGCTTATCCTGATTAGCCAGCAGCAATTTCCCGCACCGATTCGGGTAAGGGCGTTGTCTTACCGGTCGACCGCTGAATAAATCCCTGGAGATATTCGATGCGTTCCGCAGTACCAGGATGCGATTGATAGAATGTGGGTAACGAACTTTCGGAATTCTTAAAGTTCTTTATTTTCTCGAAAAATTCGGTTGAACCCAAAGCATGCCCATAATGCTTGATCAGGCTTTGAAGTGCAATTTCGTCTGCCTCGCGCTCCTGCTCGCGACTGAACGCTAACTGGCTAATCGTAGCCGCCTCGGAAAATATCCCGTAAAGCCAGCCACTGGATTCGCTCCCCAGCAAAACGTTAAGCGCCATCACAATAACGATTCCCCGGCTGGCAGAGCGAAGTGGATGGCGTTTGTATTGGTGCGCCATTTCGTGAGCCAGCACCATCGCCAGTCCATTTTCGCTATCGACATATTTGAGCAGTGCGGTAGATATAAATATGTGGCCCCCGGGGATGATAAACGCATTAGGGACCTGATTTTTAAACAGGGTAACGGTGAACTGGAAATTGGCATACTCATCGGTTTTCAAACTTTCGATCAAAGCCTGCAGGTACTGTTCGACAGGCCTGTAGCTTTCCTGTTCCTCCGGCATCAGTTCAAACTTACCGAACTCGATAGATTGCTTTCCAAACCAGCGACTCTCGGTTTCTGGTGGAATAAAGCCGATCAGGAAATCACTGATAAATGCCAATAGCACGATGAGCAGCGCAAGAATACTCAGGGAGGCCGTGATCAGCAGAAACAGTTCTTTTAACGGGTTTTGACGCGAAGTATTGATACCCTCGGGTATCACTTTTGCTTCGTATTTCATACTAGCAGCTGCTACTCAGGGCGCGATGGCAGTCCCATAGGCGACCACTTCTACCGAACCTACCGAACTTCGATTTTGGCTGAATTTGCTGATCGATGCGGTTTCAATCCGCACATTCACGACTATCTTGCCACCGTTCGCAATCGCCGATTCCTTCATGCGCAACACCGCTTCGCGGCGTGCCCGGTCGAGCAGAGTTTCGTAACTGCGCAGGCGACCACCAAACACGGCTCTTAATGCAGAAAGGAATTTCTTGAAAAAATCGATCGAAATCACCACGTTGCCGCTGACGAGGAAGGTGCGGCAGCGACTCAATTCTGCTGGAACTGACTTCAGCGTGATCACCGGCACCTTGAGGGATTCCTTTTCACGCCTGATGATCGAACGATAATGCCGCTTTTCAGCCAGTTGACCAAATACATATCCCAATACCAGCAAGACCAGAAAGAGTGAGAGCTCCAGCACGACTATTCCACCACCACGGCGGTGCCATAGGCGTAAAGTTCAGCGGCGCCCTGGGTGATCGACGAAGTGCTGTAGCGAACGTTCAAAATCGCATTCGCGCCCAGCGCCTGCGCCTGCTCGACCATGCGATCGGTGGCCTGCTGGCGCGATTCGCTCAGCAATTCGGTATAACCCTTGAGTTCACCGCCAAAAATATTTTTGAGCCCCGCCATGAAATCGCGACCCACGTGCTTGGCGCGAATGGTATTGCCCTGTACCAGTCCAAAATGGCGGGTGATGGTTTTACCGGGGATATGTTCAAGGTTGGAGATGATCATTAGATTTCCCTGTGGACCTGGTTCGGTGGGTCTTGTTGGTAAGTTTAACTGTAGCGAACTATCGGTGCGAATGATATTTGCTTTTTAGCGATGCTCAGCCTGATACGCCCGCACCCATTCCAGATACGCCGCTTCAGGCCCTTCAAATAAAATGGTCGACGATTTTTTTGCCAGCTGATACCGGTACATCGGGTCGTAATAGTCGGTTAACAGAATTTCGATACCCTCGTAAAATCCTGCATCGTCCTGACTGCTAAAAAACGCCTTCAGCGCCGCCTCGAAGCATTGCCTGACCCGCTTATATTTTTCTCCCCCAAGCCGTTTCCGGATGCGTTCGAGGTTATCCAGTACGTATCGGCTGAATTCTTCCTCGGCACGTTCGACGTAGGTCTGCTGGTAGCCTGACCAGGCATTTACGATATAGTCATCGCCGATCAGTCGAATGCGTGATTCGATGTCCACCTGCAGTATCGCCCGTGGGGCTTGCTGCATCTTCCGGTACAGGGTTTCGGGCATACTGACGCGCCCGATTCTTCGGCTCTCGTCTTCGACGAATACAGGCTTATGCGGATATCGGTGGCGATGCTTCAAAAACTCGATGGAAACCCGGTTTTCCCAGTCGATGTTACTCGGTTGATAATCGTCCGACTCGCGCCCGAATGCCGAACCCCTGTGGTTAGCGATGCCTTCGAAATCAATATGCTGTGGTATTTGCCGCAACACGCGCGTTTTACCCGAACCTGTCAGCCCACTGACCACCACCAGCGGAACGCATTGTATACTGGCCTCGAGTTCATCGATCAGAAATCGGCGCATCGCCTTGTAACCACCCCTGATGAGTGGAAACTCAAAGCCCTGTTCGCGAATCCAGCTTTGGGTAGTACGGGATCGGAGGCCACCCCGAAAACAATAGAGGTATCCCCCGGGGTTATTGCGGCAAAATTCCAGCCAGCCCTGCATCCGCTGTGCTCGAATTTCCGGTGTGGCCAGTTCCAGACCGAGTCGTATCGCTTCGTCCTGTCCGGCATCTTTGTAACGCATGCCAATTTGCGCGCGCTGATCGTCGTCTAGCAGGGGACAATTTTTGGCATTGGGGAAAGCACCCTTGTGAAACTCCACGGGTGCGCGCACATCCATCATCGGAATATCCTCGAGGAAGAGGCGCAGATAATCGTCGGTGTCACGGCCAGGTTTCATGTCTCGTGTCGAATCTCCCAGCACTTATGGATTTTGGGTCTGCGTTTAAAATCTTCGGGCAGGGTGTCTCGTGAAATATCCTTGAGCGAGTATTTCGAAGCGAGCGCATCGGCCAGCCTGAAGCTTTTCCGATTCGTCGAGAATATCAATAAACCATCCCCTGCCAGCAGTTGCATCGACGTTTCGATCAAATGTTCATGATCACGCTGAATATCGAGGGTTTGCCGCATTTTAGCCGAATTGGAAAATGAGGGCGGATCGAGAAATATCAGATCGAAATGATTTTCAACATCGAATCGGCGTGGATTATCCAGAAATTCGAGCGCATCGGCACGTAAAAATTGATATTTCGATTCATCGACTAGCTGGTTGATCGCATGGTTTTCTTTGGCCCACTTCAGATAGCCGGCCGACATATCGACGTTTATTACCCGACTCGCGCCGCCTAGTGCGGCCAGCACACTCACCGCGCCGGTGTAACAAAATAAATTGAGCACTGACTTATCTTTCGCTGCCTCGAAGATTCGCGCACGCGTGAGACGATGGTCGAGAAACAATCCTGAATCGAGATAATCGCTCAGGTTTATCAGTAATGAGGCCCGGCCTTCACGCACCTGAAACAGTTCGCGCTGGTTATCCTGTTTTTGATACTGCCGCCTGCCCCGTTGCCGTACCCGGGTTTTACAAAATAGCATTTCATCGTCGATCTGGAATACCTGCCTGACCGCCTGTTTAGCCCCTTTTATTCTGGCTTCGGCCCTGTCCGGGTCGATCGTTCTCGGCGCCTGGTATTCCTGCAGGTGGTACCAGCGCATCGATGGGGTAATTTCGCTCTGGTAGACGTCGAGAGCAAAAGAGAACTCGGGTAAATCGGCGTCGTAAACCCGATAACAGCTAATGTCGTTCTTCCTTGCCCATCGGCCCAGGCGCCGGGCATTTTTTTGCAGGCGATTGAGCAGCGGATTTATAACCTCCTGCGTAGAAACCTGCGTCTGGAGGTTTTTCTCTTTAGACGCTTGAGCAGGGGTATCGGAAACGGGCTTCGAGTCTATGCTATCGATTTCAAAGCTCGCGAGCAAACATTCGATCGGCCCGTTTTTCATGGCCTTTTTGAAATACCGCTTCAGACGCAGCCGATGCAGCAGATCAGGATTGGCGGAAATAATATGCAGTCTGGCTGGGGCAAATTGTCGCAGGCTATTACCCATATCTGAGTAGAGAGCAGCCAGCCCCTGCTCGCTTTGCAAACGCTCACCGTAGGGTG
>JBGMRM010000019.1:0-11425 GCA_048061415.1 Gammaproteobacteria bacterium
CGCACTGGGTTCATGAATACCGGTTTCGATCACCTCCCGGTACCAGTTTTCAAACTGCCGCAATGGGCTCGCATCCATTTCACTGCGGTCCAGGCCCTGTTCGATCAACCGTTGGCGTAAGTCATTCGCATTCATGGTCCGGAAATTGTCCCCAGGCGTAGACTTTTGCAAGCCATCGATTTATGAAGTTTTATTATCTCTTAAATCCATTGCCGACGATATTCGCCAACGCTATTATCTTGATGCGGATCAATACCGACGGTATGGAAATAAGGAAAATTTAGTTAAAACTGAACAGGTATATATATCATGGCCTTTAAAAAAATTCTCATTCATGCCGATAGTAGCGCCGCTTGCGATCATCGAGTCAGGCTTGCGATGCGACTGGCCAAACAGCAGCTGGCCGAGTTAGCCAGCGTTTATATCGTACCCGATTATTTTTTACCTACTTATTACGAAGCCCAGATCAGCCCGGAAATTATTGAGCGAAGCGACAGGCTGGCGCGGGAAAAAGCTCAGAAAGCTCAAAACCACTACCAACGGGAGGCCACCGAAGCAGGCATGTCGATGAATGTGCATATCGAGCAGGGAAGCCTGATTTCAAAGTTATGCACCTACGCAAGGTATGCCGACCTGCTGGTCCTGGGCCAAAGCAATCCAGATGACCCGGATAACATGAGTGAAGCCCTGGCCGATAACCTGGTGCTGGAAGGTGGTGTTCCATGCCTGGTGGTTCCTGAGGCCGAACCCGTCGAATCGATTGGTGAACGCGTCCTGGTAGCCTGGAATGCGAGCCGCGAGTCGGCACGTGCACTCAGGGATTCCCTGCCCATTTTGATGCAGGCCGAACGCGTAGTGCTATTATCGGCGGGCTCCGAATCAGACGACGAACGCGAGGACAGAATTTCCATTTCGAACTACCTGGCGCTCAATGGCATAAACGCAGAGTTACGCGTCGAGTCGGGCAATGGCGCCCCGCCCGGTGAAACCATAGTATCCTCAGCGAGTGCAATGAATGCCGATTTGATCGTCATGGGCGCCTACGGGCACTCGAGGCTACGCGAGCTAGTTCTCGGAGGCGCTACCAGGCACCTGCTGCACAACATGCCGGTCCCGATTTTTATATCGCACTAGCCTGTTTGTGGGGGTTACCAATTCATCCTGGCCAACAGAAGTTTATTTGGGCAGGTGCTGCGATCATTCGGTATTTTCGAGTGGCTTATAGGCAAGGCATTCAATTTCGACCAAAATATCGAGCAGAAAATCGCTCACCAGCGCGGACCGGGTCGGTGGCTGCTCGGGAAAATACTCGGCATAGACCTGGTTAAATCCGGGAAAGTCCTCACGATCCTTGAGCCACACCATCGTCTTCACTACATCAGTGAGCTCGCAACCCGCCTGATTCAGGGTATCGCGAATAGCTTCGATACAGGCGCGGGTCTGCGCTTCGATGGTGCCACCGGTCATCGGCACACCATCGCGCATCGGCACCTGCCCTGTGAGGAAAACGAAATCACCGGCCCGAATCGCCCGAGATAGTGACAGTTGCCGACCGTTTATTACCAGCGGTGGACCGATTACCTGTTTTGCTGCCATGGCTGATTATCACCTCAGTAAATTAAATCACGAATCATACCATTCTCCGACCAAACCATTGCCCTGTCGGCGCAAACTGTGGGAAACTCGACCGGCTCGGGTAAAAATATGCCTGATATGAGATGCGAGGAAAGCAGTGAGCCTGACAAAAAGCCTGATCGAACTGATTCGTAATAAACCGATTGGCGATCACGACCTTGAATCTGCGGCGATGTTTAGCCTCGATGCGATAGCCACCGCATACGCCGGAAGTGCGACCCCGGTGGGTAAAACACTGCTCACCTGGGCTAAAAACAGCGATCTGGACGATAAGCGCCGCGCCCTGCTGATGGGTGCGCTCACGCATATTACCGAGACCGATGACCTGCACCGGGCTTCGGTTACCCACCCCGGCTGCGTAGTAGTCCCCGCTGCGCTATCGCTTGGGGAAAAAACCGGCGCGAACGCGCGGCAGATTTTGACGGCTATCCTGCACGGATTCGAGGCCATGTGCCGCATTGGTGCGGCAGTGGGTCCGACGCATTACAGGGTCTGGCATAACACTGCCACCTGTGGGCCCTATGGTTCTGCGATGGCTGCGGCCACGCTACTCGATCTCGACCTGGAACAAACCGTCCACGCGCTCGGCAACGCCGGCACGCAATCGTCCGGGTTCTGGCAATTCCTTGAAACCGGTGCGATGAGTAAGCACCTGCACGCCGGACGCGCCTGCGAATCGGGTCTGCTCGCGGCCGAGCTCGCCGCGCACGGATTTACCGGCTCACCACAAATTCTCGAAGGCGAAAAAGGTATGTTTGCCGGCATGTGTAGCGACCCGATTCCAGAGGCTATCCTGGCTAATCCGGACGACCGCTGGCAATTGCCACTGACTTCGATCAAACCCTGGCCCGCATGCCGCCACACGCACCCGGCCATCGACTGTGCACTGGAGTTACATGGCCGGTTAAACGGCGCCGAAATTGCGAGGGTCGATATCGATACCTACCAGGCCGCGCTGGATATATGCGATCGGCCGGAACCCGAAAACGAATATCAGGCCAAGTTTTCATTGTACCACTGCGTTGCCATCGCCCTGCAGGATGGCGCAGTAAAACTCGACTCCTTCACCGAGCAGGCACGCGATCGAACCCGCGAACTACGTAATACCACAAGCCTGCAGGTAACCGACCCCTTCGCTTCGAATTACCCGGTTTCCTGGGGAAGCCGCGTGCGTGTGACAACCGGTGACGGAGAAATTCTCTCGGTTGAGCGCAAGGATTGCAGGGGAGACCCCGAACTCGCTTTGAATGATTCCGAAATGCGTATCAAGGCATCGAATTTAATGCAATACGGCGGCTTAAGCGAGGCCGCATCGCAGGCGCTGTGCGAGCAGGTTTTATCGCTTCCGACGAGTACTGCCCCACCCGCCCTGTTTAGCGCTTTCCTGGACCGTTTAGGCATAAAATGAATCTATAAACCGCACTCGATTGATGCGTATTATCAACAGATTCGAGATTGATTTTGACGCTGCGAAACAGTTATATTGCTCGCCTGTAGAGTACTGGAGAAAAACCTCATGAAAGCAGTGAAGCGCGATATTATTTCCGCTGCCGAAATGGTGGATCTGGCGCGTTATCCGATAGCCGACCTGGAAACGGTAGAGGCTAATGCATTCGCTCAACGGTGCCGAAAGCAGTACCTCGAAACCGGGCTTTGTATGCTCACAAATTTTATCACTGGGAAGGCATTGCAAATTCTTGCCGATGAAGCCAATGCGGTTTCCGACCAGGCCTATTTTTGCAAAAGCACGCATAATGCCTATCTCACCGATGACGATCCGGATATACCGGCGGGAGACGTCTCAAAACGCCAGGAGCAAACCTATGTCGGGTCGGTTGCCTACGACCTGATTGGCAAGGATACCTGCCTGCACGGCCTCTATGCCTGGGATCCACTGAAGAATTTTATCGGCTTCGTACTCGGAAAGCCTGAGCTTCACCGTTTTGCGGATCCTCTCGGCGCCTGTTCGATCAATGTATTTGTCGATGGTGGCGAACACGGCTGGCACTTCGACGAATCTGAATTCACCGTCACGCTGTTATTGCAGCCCCCGCAATCGGGTGGTACATTCGAGTATGTACCGAAGATTCGCGGACTCGAGAACGAAAAGGAAATTGTAGCCAGCGTACTCGATGGCGACCGCAGCCAGGTAATCGAACTGCCCTTCACCCCCGGCACACTTTTAATTTTCGGCGGCCAGCAAACGATACACCGGGTAACTCGCGTGCACGGCAATCGGCCGCGTCTGGTACCCATTCTGTGTTATAGCGAGCAACCCGATTTAAAAAACAGTGAATCGGTACGAAAACTCTTCTGGGGTCGCACCGGTAATGAACTCGAAGGCCGATTATGAGTAATGTAAAAATTCCTCATACCCTGATTGATGATTTCGAACGCCAGGGTGCAGTGTGCCTGCGTGGCGTCATCGACGCCGAATGGCTGGACAAGCTCGCACACGGTCTGGTTAAAAATTTCTCAGACCCGGGCCCGGATCATACGGTTTATACCAAAGCAGGAGAGCCAGGCGGATTTTATGATGACTATTGCAACTGGCAGCGTATCGATGAGTACCGGGATTTTGTCATGCATTCTCCCGCCGCCGAAATTGCGGCTCAATTGATGCGCTCCAAAACGGCGCGCATCTACCACGACCATGTACTGGTAAAGGAGCCGGGAACCCGGAAAGTGACACCCTGGCACCACGATTTACCCTACTATGGCGTCGATGGCGATCAACTGTGTTCGATCTGGTTACCGCTCGACCCCGTGCCGCAAAGCGCCTGCCCCGAATTCGTCGCCGGATCCCACGCGAATGGCTTACTCTACTACCCGCGCCTGTTTATGGACCACCAGAATTACGCAGAAGGTCACGAGGGATTCGAAACCCTTCCCGACATCGATGCGGAGCGTGAAAAATATGATCTCCTGTCCTGGGACCTCGAACTCGGAGACTGTATTGTATTTCACATGCGCACCATCCACGGTGCGCCGGCCACCACCGGGCTGAAGACCCGCCGACGAGGATTTTCAACCCGCTGGCTCGGCGACGATGCCCGCTTCGCAAAACGCCCCTGGACGACTTCCCCACCTTTCAGGGAAGTGGAATTAAAACCAGGAGATGTTATGGACCATCCATCGTTTCCGATCGCATGGCCGGAGTGATTGTCACGGTTTTCTGTTAAAATGACACAGTCTTTATTGACCAGAGACAAGGGTTTGCAGCTTATACAAAAACAATCGGGAAATACCGTTTCCACCACCAATGCAGAGCGCCGCAGGCGAGGTGAAGAATCGATTCTTCGTGCTGCCGAAGAGGTATTTGCCAACCGGGGTTTCCAGGGCGCTACCATGACCGAGATTGGTAAACGCGCAGGACTGCCCAAGGCCAATATCCATTACTATTTTTCTTCCAAAGCCAAACTTTACCAGCGCGTGATCGACGATGTATTCAATGTGTGGTTAAAAGCGGCCGATCAATTTGAAGACCACGATGATCCTCGTAAATCGTTGACGGCCTATATCAGCGCCAAGATGGAATTATCGCGCAGCCGACCGAATGGGTCCAAAGTATGGGCTAACGAAATAATCCACGGCGCCCCGATGATTCGTGAATACCTGGAAACGCACCTGCGACAATGGTGCGCCTCTCGCGAAGCCCGGATTCAAAGCTGGATCGATCGGCGGCTGATGCGGCCGGTCAACCCTCGATACCTGCTCTATATGATATGGGCCTCGACTCAGCACTTTGCAGATTTTAGCACGCAGATAACCGTATTGAACGACGGCGAGCCGCTGTCAGACGAAGCCTTCGAGGAAGCAAAACAAACGCTTATCGATATTTTTCTGAGTGGCTTGCTTTACGAACGGGATTAACCCTGTTCTTCGGCGATATCCTCCGCCCACAATTCCGGTCGCTCGTTAATGAAACGATTCATCAAGTCGATGCAATCGGCATCCTGAACCACCAGTACTTCCACCCCCCGTTCGCGAAGGAAATCTTCGTTGCCGCCGAAATTATCGTTCTCGCCGACAACCACTCGTTGGATACCAAATTGAACGATAGTGCCGGAACACATCATGCAGGGAGACAGCGAAGTGTAAAGGGTCATATCGCGATAGCTTTTTTGACGCCCTGCCCTGCGAAGACAGTCCATTTCGCCATGCGCGACAGGATCGCCTTGCTGAACCCGTTGATTGCGTCCCTGCGCGATGAGCTGATCGCCCCTTGCCAGTACGCTGCCAATGGGACAACCGCCTTCGTCGAATCCAGCCAGCGCTTCTTCGTAGGCTATGCGCAAGAATTTCCTGTCGTTATCGTTTAACATTCATCAGCCTCCTAAACTCTCTCACCACGTCTAAACGGCACCAGAAGCGCCTGAGGATATTGAGCCCGCCGCGCCATCACAATCATCGCCAGGATCGACATGACGTAGGGCAACATCAGGAAAAACTGGTAGGGAATGAAAGCGCCGGCGGATTGTTGAGCCCGCACCTGCATGGCCTCCAGCCCGGCGAACAGTACCGCGCCCAATAGCGCTTTGCCCGGTTTCCACGAGGCAAAAATAACGAGCGCAACGCTAATCCAGCCACGACCGTTGATCATGCCGAAATAAAAGGCATCGAACCATGACATCGTAATAAAAGCGCCGCCGACCGCCATCAATGCGCTGCCCACCATCACAGCACCGGTGCGTACGGCGAGAACGTCAATTCCCTGAGCTTCGACCGCCACCGGATTTTCCCCCGCCATACGCACCGCCAAACCGATCGGTGTTCTGTGTAGTATGTACCAGACAACCGGCACGCTAAGCAGCGCGAGGTAGGTTAGCGGCGACTGATAGAACAGCGCTTCACCGATAATCGGGATATCCGATAATACCGGTATCGGCAAATTCTGAAACGGCACGATTTTGGGTGGCGTGGTCGCCGAAGGCAGCAACATGCGATAAACAAAATAACTCAATGATGAGGCAAAAAGAGTGATGCCAATGCCGGTCACATGTTGCGACAGGCCGAGATGAACCGTGAAAGAGGCATGCAACAGTCCGAATAGTGCGCCCATACTGGCGGCAAACAGAACCCCTCCCCATAGATCCCCGCCCTGGTAGACCCACATCCAGCCGGACATCGCTCCCACCGTCATAATACCTTCGATTCCGAGATTAAGAACACCGGCGCGCTCGCAGATGAGTTCACCCAGGGTGCCGAAAATTAGCGGGCTGACAATGCGAACGGTGGCGGCCCAGAAACCCGCGGTTAGCAGAATATCGAGTAAATCACTCATCAACGCCACTTGATCCTGTATCGCGTCAGCATGACACTGACGAGAATCGCGAGTACCGACACACCGACCAGGACGTCGGCTATATAAGTGGGGATATTCGCTGCGCGGCTCATCGAGTCTGCACCGACATAGATAGCCGAAAGAAATAACGCCGCTGGCACAACCGCCAGAGGATGTAACTGCGCCAACATCGCAACTGCGACGCCGGTATAACCAAAACCGGGAGACAAATCCAGCGTGAGATAACCCTTGAGACCGGCGACTTCGCTGACCCCGGCTATACCCGCCAGGCCGCCCGAAATCAGGGCCGTGTATACCACTGTTCTGTCGACATTGATGCCGGAAAATTCAGCCCCTTTCGCATTGAAGCCGACTGCTTTGATTTCATAACCCAGTACCGTGAAGCGCATCACGGCCCAAACCAGAACTGCCGCCAGCAAAGCGACAATTAGTCCGGCGTGAAGCCTGCCCTTGGCGAGCAATGCGGGCAGGACACCCGCATCGATAATCGATGCAGTTTGCGGCCAGCCGAGCGCCTGTGGATCGCGCCACGGACCTTCGATCAGGTAACTAACCACTAAAAGGACCACGAAGTTGAGCAGTAGCGTTGTTACCACCTCGTCAACTTTTAACCGGGTTTTCAGTAACACGGGGATCAGCAACAGCGTACCACCCGCGAGCGCACCGACCATCAAAAGTAACGGCACCATCAGGAAAGCCGGTAAATTGATCAGACCAGTGCCGAAATAAACGGCTGCCAAAGCACCGGCATAAAGCTGACCTTCAGCACCGATATTGTAAAATTTCGAGCGGAAAGCGACCGCAACTGCCAGCCCCGTTAACATCAGCGGCACGGAGCGCGTAATGGTTTCCTTCAGTGCAAATGCTGAACCAAATGCCCCTTTGAAGAGTAAGGCATAGGCTTCGAGGACTGGAACCCCGGACCACAGGATCAATGCCGAGCAAAGGACTAGCGTGGCGAAAACTGCCGTTATCGGCGCCAGCCCATCCCGCAGCAACGAAGTATGTTGTCGAACTTCAATCTGCATGGATTCCAACACCGGCGTTCAATAACGGGCCACCATCGGCAGTGGTATCTATGGATTGCCCGGCCATCATTAAGCCTAATTCAGTGACCGTGCGTACCGATGCAGGCAAAGCCTCACTCAAACTTCCCTGGTAAATGACCGCAATACGGTCACACAGGGACAGGAGTTCATCGAGATCCTCGGATATTAACAATGTGGCAGCACCCCGTTTTCGGGCCTCAAACAATTGCGTGTGCACGTAGGCAATTGCGCCTTCGTCGAGTCCTCTTACCGGCTGGTTGGCCAAAATGAACCCCGGTTCAGGCGACAGTGCCCTGGCCAAAATGAGCTTCTGTATATTGCCGCCGGATAATAACTTGGTTTGTGCCGACGCACCTTCACAGCGCACGTCAAAGCGTTCGATTAAGCGCTCGGCGCGCTCGATTGCAGCCTTTTTGTCGATGATTATCTTCCATTTGGAAATTTCCGGTGATCTTAAATCTTCACTGATCAGGTTTTCCCAAATGTCCATATCACCGATCATTCCACGGGTATGGCGGTCTTCAGGGATGCGCCCGACACCAAGGGAAACAAAATCCGACGGGCCAGAGCCAACGAGTGTTTCGCCATGCAATTCGAGGGTACCGGAATAATTTCGATTCAATCCGGACAAAACATCGGCCAACGCCGCCTGCCCGTTTCCGGCGACACCGGCAATGCCTATAATTTCATGGGCGTGAATAGTCAAATCAATATCGACCAGCTGCGGCAGACCATCGGCTCTGCGTGCGTTGAGCCCGCTGATATTCAATACCGGTTTCCCGGGTTCCATGGCCGCCAGCTGCGGTCTCGTGACCGCCTTGCCCACCATCATCTCGGCAAGTCCGTTGCGGTCGGCCTTACGGGTTTCTATGGCGCCAACAATTTTGCCGCGCCGCAAAACCGCTATGTTGTCGCTGATCGCAAGGATCTCGTGTAACTTGTGGGAAATGAAAATGACCGATAGCCCTTTGTCGGTAAGCGACCTGAGTGTGATAAAGAGGCTTTGAGTCTCCTGTGGCGTCAGCACGGCGGTCGGCTCATCGAGGATCAGGATGCGGGCATCGCGGTACAGCGCTTTCATAATTTCTACGCGCTGTCGTTCACCCACCGAAAGTGTAGCCACCAGCGCATCCGGGTCGATGGCGAGCGAGTAACTTTCTGCCATTTCGACGAGTTTGCTCCGTGCCGCTGCCATATCGTGACGCCAGGACCACAGGCTTTCCGTGCCAAGCACAATATTTTCAATAACGCTTAAATTGTCAGCCAGCGTGAAATGCTGGTGAACCATGCCAATACCGGACTCTATAGCGGCCTCGATAGAGCCCGGTGGTAACACCTGGCCATCGACTTCGATCGACCCTTCGTCGGCCACGTAGTGACCAAACAGAATATTCATCAGGGTCGTTTTACCAGCGCCATTTTCCCCGAGTAACGCCAATATCTCGCTCTCACCCAATGACAGCGTGATGCTGTCATTGGCGATCAGCGATCCGAAGCGCTTCGTTATCTGCTTGAAAGACAGGGTCGGCACGGTGAGCTAACGCTGCGGTGTTACCATCCTCAAAACGATGATTTCGGTTCAGAATCTATAATTTCAACCGTATATGATCCACTGAGGATGTCGGCTTTAAGTTTTTCAACTTTGGCTTTGGCTACTGACGGAATACGATTCTCGAACTCGTAGTAAGGTGCGAGGCTTGCACCGCCCTTTCGCATCATCGTCCATTCCCTGTAATCCTCGGCTGCAAATGTACCTGCCTTAACTCGTGAAATGGCATGGGCGATCGCCTTCTCCATGTGCCATAAAGCGGAAGTAACAACGACGTTGGTGCCATTTTCTTCCTTGTTCATATCATTCACATTCCCGAATGCGATGATGCCTTTATCCCTCGCCGCATCAACCACGCCGGCACGTTCCGCGTAAAGGGCGTCTACGCCTGCTTCGACCTGAGCAAACGCTGCTTCTTTAGCCTTCGGTGGATCATACCAGGACCCGATAAAGGTGACCTTGACTTCTACTTTTGGATTAACCGATTTAGCGCCGTTGATGAACGCATGAAATAATCGATTCACTTCCCCTATCGGGTATCCGCCAACCATGCCAAGTTTGTTGGTTTTGGTCATCGAACCGGCAAGTATACCCATCAGGTAGCAGGGTTCCTGAATGTAGTTATCGAATACCGAAAAATTCGAACCGTAGGGCTCAAACGGGTCGCCCATCAGGAATGCGATATCGGGATATTCGTCGGCGACCTTACGGGCTTCTTTCGAGATACCAAAGGCTTCGCCGACGATCAACTTGACGCCACTCTCGCAATACTCGCGCAACACCCGAATATAGTCGGTGTTGGCGACTTTTTCGGAAAATACATACTCGATTCCACCAGCAGATTTCGCAGCCAAAAGTCCCAGATGCAGCCGTGCGTCCCACTTTTGCTGGATTGGCTGAGTGTAGATACCAGCAACCTTTATCGTGCCGGCGAAGGCTGGAAATACGCCCAGGCCAAGGGCACCGGCCCAGGCAGCGGACAACTTATTGAACGATCGGCGTGATATTTTTGACGACATCATATTCTCCTATGGTTAGGTATTTATAGTGAACTTGAACATCTCCAGGTGGCGCCTGCTCAAGCATTAGTGTGTGAACTTCTAGTCATTACAGGAAATTCTGAACACAATTATAGAGTCACCGTATTGCAAGTCTATCTGCATTAAGCAATACTCGAATTTATTCATGCTATTCCCCTTCTACTTCAATTTTCGACAGTCATAAACTAACGAAACACAGGTTTTTACGATCCTGATTTCGCCTTATGATTTTTACTTTCAATATTTAACTACCAGCACCAGGCCCGATACAACCAGGCTGGCGCCTAACAATCGTGACCAGCTAAGCGCCCTGACTTCGATACCCAGTACCCCTATATGGTCAAGCAATAACGACAGCAGCACCTGACCTAAAATTACCGCAATCATTGTATTAGCCACACCTATTTTCGGGAGCAATGCTGCGACCGCAGTCACATAGATGGCCCCCAGGATGCCGCCGATATACAATATGGGCGGCACATCCCGTAACCCCTGTAGACTACCACCACCTGCCGACCAGTTATTACGATACAGGAATACGATGAGCAGTGTCACTGAACCGACGATGAAGGAAATTAGCGTGGCCAGTACAACGTCGTCGAGTGCACGCCCGAGCTGGCTATTAACAACACCCTGGACCGGCAACATCCCGCCGGCGAGAATCGCCAGCAATATAAAGATAATAGCCATAGATGCCATCGGTTAGCCCCGGTAGCCAGGGCCGGGCAGTGGGCGTTTTCTACATTCCGGAATGGACAATATCAGGCCTGGCTATCTGTAGTTTTATTTTCAACCCTCAACCCGCTCGCATCGGATTATTGGCGTGCGTGGTCCAGTTGGCATATTG
>JBGMRM010000020.1:0-9863 GCA_048061415.1 Gammaproteobacteria bacterium
CCGGAACGCCTCTATATCTTCCTGGTGCTGCAGGTAGTTGAATATAATTTCCGGCTTGTCCTTAACATTCGGCGTACGCGCCCTGACAGTTCCCCTGCTCTGCGGTTTACTGTAGCCGACATGAACCTGGAAACCATGCCCGGCAAAGGCCGCATTGCCATCGTAGCGCATCGCTGCGGGTAAAAAATGGTACTGGATGTCGGGCCACCTGACACCCGCTTTGGAGCGAATAAAGGCGCAGGATTCGAAATGATTGGTCGCGCCCAGCCCCTTTTTGGTGAGTATCCAGCGGGTGCCGATTAAAAATTTGCTCCACAGGTCGAGTTTGCCATTCAGCGTGATCGGTTGTTTACAACGGAACTGAAAATAAAATTCCAGGTGATCCTGCAGGTTTTCGCCGACCCCGGTCAATTCATGCTTAACTTCGATACCGGCTTTAATTAATACATCTGCAGGACCGATACCTGAGAGTTGCAACAATTGCGGCGAGGCAATCGGCCCGGCACTGAGCAGCACTTCGCGATTGGCCCGAATAGTCTGGACTCGTCCTTTCCGTTCAAATTCGACGCCCGTTGCTTTTTTTCCTTCGAGCAGGATCCGCCGGGTTAAAGCACCCGTTATAACGTGTATATTGGGCCGGTTCAGCACCGGTTTTAAATAAGCATTCGCGCACGACCAGCGTACGCCATTTTTGACCGTCATGTGCATTGGGCCAAAGCCCTCCTGCTGTCGGCCATTGTAGTCGTCGGTTTTCATATAACCCGCCTGCGCGCCCGCTTCTATGAAAGCGCGGTACAGGGGATTTTCCATATTGTTGCCATTATTGACCGACAATGGGCCCTGTTGCGACCGGTAGTCGTCGCTGCCGAAGGCCCAGTCTTCGGCTTTCTTAAAGTAAGGCAGACAATACCGGTAACTCCAGTCTTTCGCACCCTGTTCTTCCCATTGGTTGAAATCCATCGCATGGCCGCGCACATAAACCATGCCATTGATCGACGAGGAGCCGCCCAGCACCTTGCCACGAGGGCAGTGCATGCGCCTGTTGTCGAGGTGGGGTTCGGGTTCGGATTCATAAAACCAGTTGAATTTCGGCATGTTCATCGGGATCGACAGCGCCGTTGGCATCTGGATAAAAATGCTTCGATCGCTGCCGCCATATTCGAGCAGCAGCACCGAGGTATTCGGGTCTTCGCTGAGCCGGTTGGCTAGCACACAGCCCGCCGAACCCGCTCCGATGATGATGTAATCGTATGCCTGTGTCATTTATGCCGCTCTGATTCCGATGGGTATCTTTATTATTCTTTTTTCGTTCGCCAGTCAATTAAATAAAACAATTTCAGGATTTTTAACCGCTAAGATGTAAAAATACGCCCTTTTTTTCGGTAACGCCCAATTATGTACAAACGCCTTGTCGCCGAAGGACTGGGAACCTTACTACTCGTGGCGGTGGTGGTCGGTTCCGGTATCATGGCTGAAAATTTAGCGCAGGGGAACGATGCGCTGACACTGCTCGGCAATACCCTGGCGACCGGTGCGATCCTGGTAGTAATAATCCTGATCTTTGGCCCGATTTCCGGCGCGCATTTTAACCCGGCCGTCACACTGGCTTTTCTAATTCGCGCAGAAATCGATTTCAAAACCGCCTGTGCCTACTGGCCGGTGCAGATAACGGGAGGAATTCTCGGGACATTGCTTGCCCACCACATGTTCGAACTTCCGTTAATCGAAGCGTCGACCACAGCTCGGTACGGCATTTCGCAATGGAGTGCGGAAATCGTCGCGACTTTTGGTCTGGTGATGACGATTTTCGGCTGTATTCGATACCGGCCCGAGAGCGTCGCCTACGCGGTTGGGTTGTTCATTAGCGCCGGCTACTGGTTTACTTCATCCACTTCGTTCGCCAACCCGGCGGTCACAATCGGCAGAACCCTCACCGATACCTTCACTGGTATCGCACCGGCGGATGCGCCTTATTTTATCGTCGCGCAATTGATTGGCGCCGGACTGGCCGCATGGCTGGGAGGATGGTTGTTTTCTGGGGATTAGGATCAAAAAAAACCTGCGTTTAAATTTTAATTCGAACGCAGGTAACACCGTAGGAGGAACAACGAAATACTTAATTTAGCTCCAGGGGAAAGGGCTGCTCGACACCGGGTGTAATTGACCCTGCTCGTAACGCGAGAAACGAAAGGGTTCGAGCAGCGCACTGGTGGTTCCGCACAGCTCTTCCGCCACCAGCTTACCCACCCCGAGCATCTTGTAACCATGGTTCGAATCGGCGATCAGGTAGCAGTTTTCGCGGAACACATCGAACACCGGAAAACTGTCCGGGGTAAACGAGCCGATACCGCCCGAGGGTTCGTTTTTGTAATACTCGAACTGACCTTCGAAACGTTTCTGACAGTGCGCGAGCGCAGAGGTCCACATGTGTGCGAAGTCTTCACCCACGACGAAGTCGGGGGAGTCGACGCCGTAAGGATCGACCGCGACATTATCGGGGTCGGTCTCGATCGCATAGGGGGCCGCCCCGCCCTGGATGCCGCCGAAGTGAAAGTCGGGCTTGTAGTAAATACCCCACATCTGGTCGGTAATCAGTGAACCATCGTAGTCGGAGTACAGCGGTTCGTTACTGTCGACGTGGATTACCGGCGGAAATCGACCGTCGTTGGTCTTCTGTAACTCTGGATCGACACCGAGGGTGCCTTCCTGCAGTGACCAGTAGATCCACATCGGGATGTCATGGTGCATAGCCCCATCCTTGCCCTTGATGCTGATGGTTTTGGGTAATTCGAGCATATCCCAGATAGTCTTGACCCACGGACCGGCGCCGATAACGACCTGTTCGCAACCGATCTCGCCCCTGTCGGTTTCGACCGCCCTGATCGCGCCGCCAGCCGATTCGCTCTTGAACCCGGTAACGGTGCAGCCGGTGAGAATGCGCACACCTTCGCTTTCGGCTTTGGTGGCCAGCGCATACATGGCTTTGGTGTTATTCGCATAACCCCCACGTTTTTCGTGCAGCACCGAGGTAATGCCTTTGGCCTGCCAGTCGTGGAACAGAGTTTTCATATAATCGGTGGATTCCTGCTCGCCTTCGACGAAGGTGGATTCGTAACCGATGCCTTTTTGTTGCTGCGCAATCGTGGCCACATCCGCGTGCATGCTCTCGGGGCTGATTTGCATATAACCCACCGGGTGATAGCTATAGCCTTGCGGGTCGGTTTCCCACACGCCGACACTGTGCGCCATGAGTTCGCGCATCGCGGGTTGAAAGTAATTATTACGCACCACGCCACAGGCGATTCCGGAGGCGCCGGCAGCAATTCCGCCCTTATCCACGATCAAAATATCGCGCCCATCGCCCCTGCCCAGTGCCTTTAACTGTAAGGCCAGATGATACGCCGTGCTCAGGCCGTGGATGCCCGCGCCGACGATGAGATATTTTACCTGCGTTGGTAGTGCCATTTCTCACCTTAAACGTCTGTTGGGTATAGTTAACTTTAGACCCGGCCGATAACACGGCCAGGTCGATAACAGGATAGCAAAAGAATAGTCGAAATAAACGCTACTTCGCCGAACAGGAACGACCAATCGAAAGAAAATTACGACATCGGGAAAAGACGCTGGGGCATCGCTCGACCTCGGTCGATAAACCGGGAATCGGGATAACTTTCACTATATCCCTTAAAATCGCAGCGACAGGCAACTCAGGCCGCCATCGAGTTTGCGAAACTCGGACACATCGAGCTCGATTATCTTCAGCCCGCTCGCACCAATTTTTTTGATGCTCTCGGGGTAATTCTGCGCGACCAGCACGCGATCATTGATCCACACACAATTGGCCGCATAAGCCTCGGACCGCGGTATGCGTATCTGCTCAAATGCAGCGAATTCTTCTACCTCGCATAATTCTCCAGTCACCACGAGTCGATTATTTTCAAGATACGACACCGAAGATTTCAAATGCAGGGCCTCGCTAATCGGAATGGTCGAACCACTGTATCCGTGCGACTCCAGGAATTTGATAATTTGCGCGGACCCTTCGCTGTTAGTGCGTTCCGACAAGCCGATATAACAATGTTCACCGACCATCATGATATCGCCGCCATCGACATTTCCCGGCGCCCTGACCTGGTGAATTTGATCGTAAAATTCGACCAGCAGATTATTGATTTCCGCCACCTCACCCCGGCGAGGCCCGGCGCCGGGCCGGGTCACGATCGCACAACGCGGTAGCAACAAAGCGGTATCCTCGACAAATTGGGCATCCGGGTAACGCTCATCGGCTTCCACAACAGTGACGGCCAGCCCACAAGATTCGAGCGCCCGGATGTATTCCCGATGCTGCTCCAGCGCCAGCTCATAGTCTGGCCTGCCCAGCCCCGCCGTGGTGATGCCACCGACCAGACTTCTGGCCGGTGTACGCACAATCGCTTTACTAAACATGACTTAAATTAGAACCCAGGTTAACAATCACTGCGATCCAGAATAATTCATTACCTGCAATTCTGGTACAAAAAAAGTACTCAAATTATTGCTATACTATCTCGGGTGAAAGCGTTCAAAACACGCTGTAAATACATCCGTGTAAGCTCTTTTTCTCATCCCTGAGAAAAAAAGGTTTTGAACCCTTCCCCCCGAGATAGCTTCACTATTGAGGCGTAACCGCTGGAATGTTTTTACGGAACCTTGCGCGACACGGATGTCGCGTGAGAGCGCCCATGGATGGTTTACAGCGTTTCCGTAAAAATATACCAGTGGTTACACTTTTTAGAGTTTAGCTGCCCCAATAATCGCTGACGGCCACCCGCATCCGCGTCACGGCCTCCTTCAATCGCGATCGTGGGCAGCCAAAATTCATTCGAACGAAACGATCATCACCGAATTCCCGCCCCGGCGACAGGCCGACACCCGCTTTTTCGAAGAATGATTTCGGATCGTCGAGGCCGAGTTCGGATACATCGATCCAGGCCAGGTAGGTCGCCTCGACCGTGTCGAGCCTGAGGCCACGGATCGTATTGATTTCGTGTAGCAGGTAATCACGACTCGCTTTCAGGTACTCGAGCAGCTGGCGGTTCCAGTCGTCACCGAATTCATAAGCGGCCTGTGCCGAGGTGTAGCCGAACAGGTTGATATAAGGCACGATCCCCTGGCCGGCTTTTTTAAACCGGCGGCGCAGGCTGGCATCTGGAATGACCGCGAAGGCGCAACTCAGACCCGCGGTGTTAAAGGTTTTACTCGGCGCCATCAGGGTGATGCTGCGTTTGGCGATTTGTTCGTCCAGCATCGCGATCGGAATATGCATCTTACCTGGCTCCAGAATTAGATCGCAATGGACTTCGTCCGAACAGACAATCAAATCATGCGCAATGGCCAGCTCGGCCAGGCGGGATAACTCTGCTCGCGTATAGACCGACCCACCGGGGTTTTGCGGGTTGCACAACAATATAACCCGGCTATGCGCATCGATATTCGCTTCTATCCAGTCCAGGTCCAGCACCCAGCGATTATCGCTCAAAGTCATAGGAATGTTCTGGGCCCTCCGGTCGCTCAATTCAGGTACCACCTTAAACGGGGCGTATATCACCGAAGGAAGCAGCACCGAATCACCGCTAGACCCGACACAGCGCGTACCCATGTGCAGGCCACTTACGACTCCGGGCAACCACACCAGCCATTGTGGTTCGATGTTCCACTGGTATAGCCGCCGTGTGCGTTCGACCACCAGCTCGTTAAGCCTGTCAGGCTTATTGGTATAGCCAAATACCCCGTTAAGCAAACGCTGTCGCATCGCATCTGCAATTGCCGGCGCGACCATGAAGTCAGTGTCCGCTACCCACATCGGCAGGATATCGGTGCTTCGATACCGGTCCCATTTTGCGCTGCTGGTAGCGCTGCGATCAATTTCGATATCAAAGTCTATCGGTGTGTTCATCGTCGGGTGGTTAGTCGGCTAAACCAGTGGTAAAAAATCGTTCAACGATCATATTCGAATTAGCTTCACTGCGGTAATTTATAATGATACTTATATCGTGGAAACTGGTACCCGTAATTTACTCGCTGGGCCGAAGTTATTACCTTGCACTTTCAGGGGCGATATTGTACAAAGAGTCGGCAGAGAATATAAATATATTAATCTGATCCATCCCGAATAACCGGTTTCGCCAGAATATAACATCCTTTGGGCTAAACCTGGTTATTCTGGATATCTTAGAACAACACGCTTTAATAAAGCGCAAGAATGAGCCGAGGAGTCAAAATGAAATTATTAAAATCATTACTGGGTGCCCTACTGGTCACCCTGGTTACCCTGGGAGCCGCCCAGGCAGGCAGCGTACTCGATAGCATCATGGCAAAAAAATCGATTAAGGTGGCGACCGATGCCAACTGGCCACCCCAGTCGTTTATCAACGACAAAAACGAAATGGATGGATTTGACGTCGACGTGGCGAAAGAAATTGCCAAACGCCTGGGTGTCGATATCGAGTTTATCACCCCTAGCTGGGACATCATCACCGCGGGTAACTGGAGCGGCCGCTGGGACCTGCATGTTGGTTCGATGACACCGACCAAGAAACGCGCCGAAAAGTTGGCATTCCCTGCCGTTTACTACTACACCCCGGCAGCAGTGGCTGTTCACAAGAGCTCCAAAATTTCCAGCGTAGCAGGCTTGAGCGGCATGAAGGTCGGTACCGGTACCGGTACAACATTTGAACTTTACTTGCAAGGGGATCTTTCTATCGACGCTGCCGGCGCACCGAAATTCGATTATCAGATCAGCAACCCCACAATCAAGTCGTACGAAACCTCGACCATAGCGCTGGATGATTTGCGTTTAGGCGATGGTGTGCGTCTTGATGGCGTGGTCAGCAGTTTGCCTGTTTTTTTGGAAGCAATCGAAAATGGTTACCCGATCAAGGTGCTTGGTGATCCGATTTTCTATGAACCCCTGTCAGTAACGATCGATCTGGGTGACCAGGAGCTAAACGACAAGCTGAAAGATATAATTTCCTGGATGCGCAAAGACGGTACCTTGTCAGCACTCTCGAAAAAGTGGTACGGCGTCGATTACGCGACTACGCAATAAGGATACCGGCAATAATTCAACCGGCGGCGGGGGCGACAGTTGATTCAGGACACGGTTACCGAGGAACAGTTACTTAGAAAACCTCGGTTTGTATTAATCATATTAATCCTCGCCAGTATCGGTTTTATTATCATGGACCCATCGCAAACCGCGATGGGTCGTTTTCTTGCACCGGTAATCGGTGATCCCGCCGAAAGCGGGTTTTACGGTCGCTTCGTCACCTCGTTCACACTCGCGTTACTGTTCGTCCTGAACCTGGGCGCAATCAGTTTGCTGCCGAAATTTCGCTACCAGGTAATCGTTGTCTGGATCGAGTTGCTCTTGCTGTTTCTTGCATTTTTCTACAGTTTTAACCTGGACTTTAAATTTATTCAAAGCAAAATCGGGTTCATGATTACGCAGGGTATCTTTACCACCCTGTATGTGTCGGCAATATCAATCGTAATCGCATCGGCAATAGCGATAGTCGGGGCAGTGGCCAAGTTGTCTTCGAATGGTTTCGCGTTCGCCATCGCGAGCTTTTACACCTCGTTCTTTCGCGGTCTGCCCCTGTTAATGCAGGTTTACCTGATTTACCTCGGTTTTCCGCAACTCGGCTTCGTGATCGATGCGGTACCGGCGGGAATTATCGCGCTGTCTCTGTGTTATGGAGCTTATATGACCGAGATATTTCGCGCGGGAATCCAGAGCATCGACGAGGGCCAATGGGAAGGTTCGCGCGCGCTCGGGTTCAAGTTTGGCCTGACCATGCGTAAAATTATTTTGCCGCAGTCTGTTCCATTGATCATCCCTCCCACCGGTAACCAGTTCATCGCGATGCTCAAGGACAGTTCGCTAGTATCGGTCATCGGCGTCTGGGAATTAATGTTCCTGGCCAGGACGCTAGGTAATAAAACCTTTAACCATATGGAAATGCTAATTACCGCAGCCATTTTGTACTGGATGATGACCATGGTGCTGGAATACATTCAATCCCGAATAGAACGTAAATACCGAAAGAAGCAAAAAAGATGATACCCGGAGAAAATCAAAAACCGACTGATCCAATCATTCGAATACAGGGGGTGAATAAATTTTTTGGCGAGTTTCAGGCGCTCTACGACATTACTCTAGACGTCAATATCGGTGAGCGCATCGTCATATGTGGGCCTTCCGGTTCCGGAAAGTCGACCTTGATTCGCTGTATAAACCGTCTCGAAGCACACCAGTCCGGCACGATTCATGTGGATGGCGTCGAGCTGCACCAGCATATGAAAGACATCGACAAGGTGCGTTCCCAGGTAGGCATGGTGTTCCAAAATTTCAACCTGTTTCCACACCTGACGGTACTCGAAAACTGTACCGCAGGCCCGATGTGGGTGAATAAAGTACCCGAACAGGATGCGCACGACGCCGCGATGAAATACCTGACGCGGGTACATATCCCCGAGCAGGCCCACAAATATCCGGCCCAGTTATCCGGCGGACAACAACAGCGTGTAGCGATTGCGCGAAGCCTGTGCATGAACCCCAAGGTAATGCTGTTCGACGAACCTACCTCTGCGCTAGACCCGGAAATGGTCGCCGAAGTGCTCGATACTATAATCGACCTGGCCGAAAGCGGCATGACAATGATCTGTGTCACGCACGAAATGGGATTCGCCAAACAGGTTGCCGACCGTGTGATATTTATGGACGAAGGTAAAATAGTCGAATCCAACGAACCGATACCATTTTTTGAAAACCCTCAATCGGAACGCACCAGGAAATTCCTTAGCCAGGTACTGGTACATTAAATGTCCGTGTTACGGGCAGGAAAGTAGCGAGCCGACCTCTATTGTTGGATAATTCAGCTTCGACATTGGAGAATTGATGTATGAAACAAAAGCTTCATAAGGAACTTGGCGTCCTGCTCGAGTTTTACAATCAACAACGAACTAACCCTCCCGAAGAATTTACCTGTCGCGCCGGATTAATTTCCAAACCGAGTTTCTTTACGCTCAAGGACTTTCAACGCCACCTTAATAATCCATTGTTGAAACCCGAGTGGATCCATATCAAAACCGCCGGGCAGATGGTACCGACCGATGCGGCGCTATTGAGTAAAAATATACAACAAAGACACCTGTATTTCATGGACAAGGAGCTTATTAATCAGGAGTTGAACAAAGGCGCCGCTATCGTACTCGAAGGGCTCGATATCCTGGATCCATCGATTAACGCTTTTTGCGCCAAACTGGACGAAGGCCTGCCCTGCGGAATAGCAAACAGCGTCGCGTTTTTCTCGCAGCAGCAGAATGAAGCCTATGAAGGGCATGCCGATTCGGACGACGTTCTGGTGGTGCAACTGGATGGACGAAAAACCTGGCACCTGTTCGAACCTCAACAAAGGCGCTATTTGGGCAATGAAAACTTGAACGACGAGAAACTGGGCCCGTTTAAGCACAAAATTACCCTGCGCCCCGGAGATGCGCTCTATGTTCGAGCTGGAGTGCCGCATCGCTGTACGACAGAAGGCGACTTCAGCCTGCACATGTCTTTTGACCTGCTCGACAGGACGCCTAACGTCGAACAGATCACCAGTGAGGCCAATGATCTGTACTACCACGCCTGCGAATTACCCTATGCGCCAGGATCGAAAGTCGTAGACAAGTATATAGAGATCCTGAAATCCCCGGATTTCCAGGCAGCATTAAAAGATGAAACCGATGACGTAGCCAATATAATCCGCGAATACCGGCAAAAAATTTCCCGCGCTTCCGGCGTGCGGGGGCTGTCGAAATTTATTTCATAAAAA
>JBGMRM010000020.1:9963-11039 GCA_048061415.1 Gammaproteobacteria bacterium
GTGGCGATGGAAATATCGATCACGCTGCGGTTGGTATTCAATAATAATTGTTTTGCGTGGGTTAATCGTAACGACAGGTAGTACTGGCTCGGCGTCACACCGCGGTACTTGTGGAACAATCGCTCGATCTGCCTGAGCGACAGATGGCATTGTTTAGCGATGCCGGGCAAGGGGAGGGGTACTTCGATGTTCGACTCCATCAAGTTTATCACGCCGATTAGTTTGGGCGCACTCATCGCCAGGTCGATTCGGTCTGCCATCTGCTGCGAGTCGATTTCGGTACGGATTCGGTCGTGCTGAAACTGCTGTGAAATCCCCTGCGCCAGCACGCGGCCATACTGATTTTCGATCAACTTCAGCATCATATCCAGCGCCGCGGTGCCACCCGAACAGGTGAAGCGCTTTTTATCGATTTCGTAGAGCGTGAACGCTACCTCAAGCTGGGGGTAGAGTTCCTTGAACACCGGGATGTTTTCCCAGTGAATCGTGCAACGGCAATTATCCAGCAACCCGGCTTTGGCGAGAATAAAACTACCCGAACTCACGCTACCGAGATTGACCCCCTGTTTATCGAGGCTTTTCAGTGTTTTTAACGTACCGGCGTGATCGAAGTGCTGGGCTGTATTGGGCGCACAAACCACCAGCGTCTCCAGGTTTCTGGCTTCGCCAAGCGGCTGGGTCGGAACCAGTATTCCGCTGCTGGCCGAGACCGGGTTGTTGTTGGGGGCAAAGTATTGCCAGTCGTATAAATGGCTTTCCGACAGACGGTTGGCAACCCGCAGCGCATCCACGACGCAACTGAACGGAATCAACGGATACCCATCGATCAATAAGATGCCGATTTTTTCAGTTTGAATCGAGATACCTTAAAGCCCTGATGATGCTTGCATGATTATTGAAACCACATTCTATCCTATAGAGGGCTAGCCCGCACATTGCACGAAGGCGGTAGTTAATTATGATTTTTACCCATGAAATCAAAGGATTAGACCGGATAAACGTGGGATTTGAAAAATACAGCTTGCACCTGAACGAATTACTACAGGCATCCTGCCTTTCGCCCTTCGGGCCAGCGG